>CAIRNL010000439.1 GCA_903879975.1 uncultured Chloroflexota bacterium
CAAGCCGGGCTATGCTTTCGAGGACGGCCTGGCCTGGATCGTGGATGGCCTGGCGGCGGCGGCCGATTACGCCGAACGCTACAAGGTTACACTTGCGTTAGAGAATCATGGGCTTATGGCCGGCCGTAGCGACCAGGTGCGTCAGGTGATCGACGCGGTTGGCTCGGAAGCCCTGCGCGCTAACATCGACACAGGCAATTTCCTGCTGGTCAATCAGAACCCGACCGACGCAGCGCGCGATCTTGCACCATTGGCGGCGCTGGTACACCTGAAAGATTTCCGCCATGCCAGGCCGAACGAGACAGAGCATATCTACAAGGCACTGGACGGGGTAGCTTTCACCGGCGCTGTCGTGGGACAGGGGCAGGTAGATCTGCCGGCAATCATCAAATTACTGGACGCGGCCGGCTACCAGAGCTGGCTTTCGTTGGAGTACGAAGGGGGGGACGATCCACTCAGCGTGGGCGTACCGCATAGCCTGAAAGCCGCCCAACGTCTGCTTGCCGGCTGAGCAGGGAGACAGCGCACCACACGGGAGCGTGGTGTACCCTGAAGAACGCTGCTCCAGCGTGTCGGAGGACACGGCTGGAGCAGCGCATCAGGCAATTCGGTTGCGGGTAAGAATCAGGCGAGGTCGAACCGATCAAGGTTCATGACCTTGTTCCAGGCCGCTACGAAATCATTCAGGAATTTCTCCTGTGAGTCAGTACATGCATAAACCTCTGCCAACGCCCGCAGCTGGGAGTTCGAGCCAAAAATCAGGTCGACACGAGTGCCGGTCCACTTGATCTCGCCTGTCCTCCGATCACAACCCTCAAACAGGTTGGCGTCGTCGGTGGAAGGCTTCCACGCAGTGCGCATGTCCAACAGATTGACGAAGAAGTCATTGGTGAGCGTCTCCGGCCGCGCAGTGAAGACGCCGTGCGGCGCCTGTCCAACGTTGGCGTTCAAGACCCGCAATCCGCCCATGAGCACCGTCATCTCGGGCGCAGTCAGTGTCAGCAATTGTGCGCGATCGATCAGCAACTCCTCTGCCGACACGGCATATTGGGTCTTGAGGTAGTTGCGGAAGCCGTCGGCTGTCGGTTCGAGCACGGCGAATGAGTCTACGTCGGTCTGCTCCTGGGACGCGTCCATCCGGCCTGGCGTAAAGGGAACAGTTACCGTATGGCCGGCATTCTTGGCAGCCTGCTCGACAGCGGCGCAGCCACCCAGGACAATCAAATCAGCGAGAGAGACTCTCTTAGCCCCACGCTGAGCGTGGTTGAAGGCCTGTTGGATCCCTTCCAGAGTTTGTAGTACCGTTTTCAGTTGGCCGGGCTGATTCACAGCCCAGTCCTTCTGTGGGGCAAGGCGAATCCGTGCCCCATTGGCGCCCCCTCGCTTGTCTGAGCCGCGGAAGGTCGATGCGGAGGCCCACGCTGTAGCGACAAGTTGGGAGATCGAGATCCCTGAGGCAAGAATCTTGGCCTTGAGCGCAGCAATGTCCTGGGCATCAACCAGTTCATGGTCGACTGCAGGAATCGGGTCTTGCCAGATAAGTTCCTCTGCGGGTACTTCCGGTCCGAGATAACGGACGCGGGGTCCCATATCGCGATGGGTCAGTTTGAACCAGGCACGAGCGAAAGCATCCGCAAATTCAGCAGGGTTCTGCAGATAGTGCCGTGAGATCGGCTCGTAGATGGGGTCGAAGCGTAGGGCGAGGTCTGCCGTGGTCATCATGGGGCGGTGCTTCTTCGTCTGGTCGAAAGCGTCGACCACCATGTCCTCTTCTGCCACGTCCTTGGCCAGCCACTGGTGTGCGCCGGCTGGGCTCTTGACCAGTTCCCACTCGTATTTGAACAGCACCTTCAGATAGCCCATGTCCCATGTAGTCGGGTTCGGCTTCCAGGCGCCCTCAATACCACTCCCGATCGTATCGCCGGCCTTGCCGCTGCCAAAGCTGCTCGTCCAGCCAAGTCCTTGCTCCTCCATAGAGGCAGCTTCGGGTGCAGGCCCGACCAACGCCGGGTCGCCGGCGCCATGCGCTTTGCCAAAGGTGTGGCCACCGGCCACCAAGGCAACAGTTTCTGCGTCGTTCATGGCCATGCGAGCGAAGGTCTCCCGTATGTCGCGGCCAGAGGCAATCGGGTCCGGGGTGCCGTTGGGTCCTTCCGGGTTCACGTAGATCAGACCCATCTGCACAGCAGCCAGGGGATTGGCGAGTTCCCGATCACCGCTGTAGCGCTTGTCACCAAGCCACGTGTCCTCAGATCCCCAGTAGATGTCTTCTTCCGGTTCCCAGATGTCCTCTCGCCCACCGCCGAAGCCAAAGGTCTGAAAGCCCATCGACTCTAGAGCACAGTTGCCGGCCAGGATCATCAGGTCGGCCCAGGATATCTGCTGGCCATACTTCTGCTTGATGGGCCAAAGCAAACGGCGCGCCTTATCCAGATTCACATTGTCGGGCCAGCTATTGAGTGGTGCGAAGCGTTGGCTGCCAGACCCACCCCCACCACGGCCATCGCCGGTGCGATAGGTGCCGGCGCTGTGCCAGGCCATGCGGATAAAGAGACCGCCGTAGTGGCCCCAGTCCGCCGGCCACCAGTCCTGCGAGTCGGTCATGAGGGCATAGTGGTCTTGCTTCAGGGCCGCCAGGTCGAGTTTCTTGAATTCCTCAGCATAGTTGAACGTCTCGCCCATTGGATTGATGAGCGGTGAATTTTGGTG
Organism: uncultured Chloroflexota bacterium; assembly: GCA_903879975.1. Lineage (GTDB taxonomy): Bacteria > Chloroflexota > Anaerolineae > Caldilineales > Caldilineaceae > Caldilinea. The sequence continues at coordinate 2,710 of CAIRNL010000439.1, forward strand.
AAGAACCTTCAGGTTCAGCTGGTTCGGCCACCAGTCCTGGTTTGACATGCCACCACCAGCGACTGGTTTGTGAATGCGGCCGGTGACCGGGCATTGGCTCACATCGCTCATGATTGCTCTCCTTTTCAGTTTGGTGTGAATTTGTACAGTGTACAGTTCGCTAAAAACTATACAGTCATCATGATTATTGCAGGCAGCACAAAAAGTAAGCCAGCATTCGATTCTCGGCGAGTCTGCTGTGTGGCTGCCATTCTACTGCCGTATCCTGCCGCAGCCAGGCAGCCCGATTCGATCGCTCAGGGTGTACCGAACCACGTGTTGAAGAGTTTTGTGTACTGATCGCTGCCGCGCACATTGGCCAGCGTGGCGTTGAGCATGGCGAGCACTTCCGGCTTATCCTTACTGACCGCAATCCCATAGGACTCTTCGGTGACTGGGCCGCCTGTGACGCGAATCCCAGCACTGGGGTTGTTCTTGATATAGCCAACGATAACGGGAATGTCCACGATGACAGCATCCACCTCGCCGGCTGCCAGCGCATCGAGCGCCGGCTTGGACTCGCCAAACTCCACCAGCTCGGCACCGGTGTTCTCAGCCGCGAATGCTGCACCTGTCGTACCTGACTTGACGCCAACACGCATGCCTGTGGTCAGGCTCTCTGGCCCGATGATGGCCGTATTCTCTGTGCGAATGGCGATCCCCTGGCCGGGATTGTAGAAGGAGACTGGCGCGTTGCCCGACTCAAAGTAGGGGGCGGAGAAGTCGACAATCTCTTTGCGCCCATCCGTGATTGTGATCGCGCTGATGGCAGCATCGTACTTGCCGTTCTGCAACCCTTCGAAAATCTCGTCAAACGAGGAGACAACGTACGCAACCTCAAAATCGCCGTCGGCAGCCATCGCATTGAGCAGATCAATATCGAAGCCGGCCAGTTTGCCGTCTTTGATAAAGACAAAGGGTTCGAAGGACGGATCGATGCCGACTGTCACGATGCCGGTCTGTGCCGCTGCTTGCGTGGGAGTCTCGGCAGCCGTAGACGTCGGTTCCGCAGTAGCTTCGGGTGCTGCCGGCACTGCAGTTGACGCTCCACATGCGGCGACACTCAGAGCCAATACGAACAGGATCAGGGAGCGGACGGTGGCTTTCATAGAGACTCCTCTTCAGCGCAGTCGGCGACAGCGTAAAGTCATTCATCGTGCATTGTGTAGGCGTTCAGGGCTGCAGACGTTGGTCGGTGACCGGTGGCCCAACAGTGAATTGTAGGCGATTGCCTTTGCTCAGCGCAAAGCCTTACAGGCTATGTTAGTCTATCATGGCCGTTCGACCTTTGAAAAAGCCCGCTATGCTCGATCCACTCACGGCTAGAGTGATGCGATGTAGAAAGAGGATTTTCGGGCACCGCCGCTGCCGAGGGAGTGAACTTGCAAAATCCTGGTTTTTATTGGCCTTGCCGGTAGCAGACAAACGAAGACGAGCCACCTGATTGTTGGGCGGCTCGCCTATCGGACAGATCGATTGGGGCTGGCGTGGATCGACTCAGTACTCAATCATCAGCACGCCAAGGAGACCTCGGCTTGCCCCATTTTCTGAGCATGCCTGATTGTAGATTGGGTAGATGCCAGCCTGTTTGCAGGTCAGAAGGTAGACACCCTGCTCAGCGGTCTCGATCGGGCGTTGATACGGTACGTCCTGTTGCATGCCAAGGCCATCGTCGAGCAAGACCAGCCGCAGCGGATCGGGTAACCGGTTGGTCACATGCAACTCGATCTCTTCGCCGCACAGCGCACGGATGACAAAAGGCC
>CAIRNL010000440.1 GCA_903879975.1 uncultured Chloroflexota bacterium
GCTGCTGAGGCAGGGGGCGCTGCCAACGCCGCACCTGGAAGCAACGCGCCGAGCAGAGTCAGCACCATCACAAAGGCCAGCAGCGTACGCCATAGGCGGCATAACGATGCTGGAAGATACTTCATAGTGACGACTCCTTTCCTTGACTTCAAACAAAGATACCTGTTGTTCGAGATGGAATGTATGTTCAAACCATATTGGCAGTACAGCTCATAGAAGGTCGATAGACTCGCATGGATGTCTTGCCAGCATGAACTGAACCGATCACAGTTGTACCGGCCTTACTGGCGCTAAAACTCTACGCTGTGACCACGTTCCGGCACGGTCACCCCGGCAAATCCCTGGCCATGCAGGAGATGTTGCAGCGTTTCTGCAGCCTGTGGCTCGCCGTGAACCAGGAAAAGCCGCTGGACGCGCTGGCGATCCAGCGCGTCTGCCCATACCATCAGCTCCTGCTGGTCGGCATGGGCGCTGTAGCCGTCGATCGACTCCACCGCAGCCTGTACATCGTACGCCTCGCCAAAGATGCGCACGCGCTTCTCGCCGTCTTTGAGTTTGCGCCCCAGTGTTTCCTCGGCCTGGAAGCTGACCATCAAGATGCAATTGCGCGCATCTTCGATGTTATTCTTGAGATGATGTAAAATTCGTCCATTCTCTGCCATGCCGTTGGCACTGATAATGATTGCCGGCTCATGGATGAAGTTGAGCTGCTTGCTGCGCCGTACATCACGCACATACTCAATACCAGGATAGTCGAATGGGCTTTTGCGCTTGTCCTCGACGAGAAAGTTCTGCACCTCGTCGTTCCACGCCTCCGGGTGCATGCGAAAGACATCAGTCGCATTGACAGCCAGCGGACTATCGACAAAAACGCGCACGTTCGGGATATCCCCGTCAGCGTCCAGTTGGTTGAGGGCGTACACGAGTTCCTGCGTGCGGCCAACCGCAAATGCAGGGATGATGACCTTGCCACGCTGGCGGGCCGTGCGGTTGACGACTTCGCGCAGCTTCTGGCGGGCACCCTCGTACGTCTCGTGGAGACGATCGCCGTAGGTGCTTTCCATAATGACAATGTCGGCGGCAGTAAAGCATTCGGGCGGAAAGAGAATTGGGCTCGACGCACGGCCGATATCACCGCTGAAGACGAGCCGCCATGATTTGCCGGTAGCCGATTCGCTCAGATCGACCTGGACTGATGCAGCGCCCAGGATGTGCCCGGCGGGGAAAAAGGTGACTTCCACACCGTCGACGACGACGATCGGGCGGTGAAACCCAACGCTCACGAACTGCTCCAACGAGCGGCGCGCATCGCTCTGCGTATACAGCGGCTCGACAGGCGGTTCGCCACGGCGTGCCCGATGCTTGTTGAGATATGTGACGTCTTGCTCTTGGATATGCCCGGAATCCATCAGCATATAGGTACACAGGTTGCGGGTGGCCGAAGTGCACCAAATATTACCGGTGAAACCGTTTTTACAGAGATTGGGGATGTTGCCGCTATGATCGATGTGCGCGTGACTGAGGACCAACGCATCCACGGTGGCTGGATCCACCGGAAACTGAAGATTTCGTTCGTAGGTGTCGGCTCGCCGCCCCTGGAAAAGACCACAGTCAAGCAGTACACGCTTGCCGTTGATCTCAATCAGGTGCATCGAGCCGGTCACTTCTCTTGCCGCACCAAAAAAAGTGAGCCGCATGGATCGCGGTATTCCTTTCTACAACGGTTTCAGATGACCTGTTGCCGCTGCACAAACCTGGCAATGTGATTTGCCACGCGCGTTGTTATTCCTTTTGCATATTGTAATGCATTTTGAAATATATTCAACCCCCCAATTTTGCTATTTTGCGATTTTTCTGCACTTTTTTCTTAGATTTGCGTCTTTTTGTGTAGACTAACCTGATGAATACACCGGTTGCCGCCCGTTTTTCTGCTGTCGTCACTGTCGCCACCGCGCTCTACGCACTCCTGATCATGCGGCCAGGATTGCGGCTGATCGGGGTTTCTTTTCCGCGCCAAGCCTGGATCATGGAGAATCCGCCACTTTGGTCGTTGGGTCTCTGGCTGTGGCTAGCGCTCATCTTCGGCTGGATATGGGTGCTGGTTTCGCTCACGTGGGCTTACCTGCCGGCGCAGCGCATTGCAGCATCGCTGCAATCCGGCCTGCTGCTCATCGGTGCCACACTGATGGTCGCAGGTACGATAGCGTGGATGACAGCCCTGCCTGCTGTGCTGCCTCTGCGCAGCGTCAACGAACTGCTGCCGCTGGTGGATGGGCTGGCATTGGGGCTGTTGGGAACCGGTGCGTCCATGGGGGGCATCGTGACAATATGGATCGGCGTCGACTTAATACGCTACAGCCCAATCCGGGCTGCACAGTGCGCGCTCTGCGTGGCAGCGGGTACGGTCATCATCCCTTCACCCTTTCTTTTGCCGTTTCCGTGGCACCTGCTGGCTGCAGCCTTCTGTTGGTTGACCTGGTGCATCTTTCTGGGGCTTCGTCGCCGACTACCGGGTGCCTGATGTGCGTATAGATTCTACAAAGCTGCACGAAATTTTCAGGATTCGTCGGTGTCCCAGAGCGCTATATCGCCTATGCTGAAATGAACCGAAAGGGTATGAGCCAGACGCACTCCGTGTGAAAGGATCCGAAATGAACAAACGACACCTATTGGCAGTGGCACGCGGCGAGCAAAACGCTGACCTCGTCCTGCGCAATGCGCAACTAGTGAACGTCTTCTCAGGTACGATCGAAGCCACCGATATCGCCATCGCAGCTGGGAAGATTGCCGGAATTGGACAGGGGTATGCAGGGGACGCAGAGATCGATCTGGCCGGCCGTTTTGTGGCGCCAGGCTTGATCGACGCGCACGTCCATATCGAGAGCAGCCTCTGCATTCCAGCACAGTTTGCACGGGCGGTCGTGCCGCGCGGGGTGACGACGGTCGTCACGGATCCGCATGAGATCGCAAATGTTGCCGGCATCGACGGTATTCGCTTCATTGCAGAAAACAGTGCAGACCTGCCACTCAGCGTGGTCATCATGGCGCCATCGTGTGTGCCGGCCACGGCCATGGAGACTAATGGCGCGACACTGAATGCCGACGACCTGGCCGGCCTGCTGCGCGAGAATACGGTGCACGGCCTGGCCGAGGTCATGAATTTTCCCGGTGTCGTGTACGGCGACGAGGATATCCTGGCCAAGGTGGCTGCCTTTCATGGCCGCCCGATCGACGGCCATGCGCCAGCGCTGTATGACAGAATGCTGAACGCCTATGTAGCTGCCGGCATCGGCAGCGAGCACGAGTGCACAACCGCGGCGGAAGCCGAGCAGAAACTGGCACGCGGCCTCTACATTCTCATCCGCGAGGCAACGAACGCGCACAATCTGCATGCGCTCCTGCCCATGATCACTGAGCAGAACAGCCGCCGCATCTGTTTCTGTACCGACGACCGCATCCCTGCCGATCTCATCGATCAGGGCAGTGTGGACTACATGGTGCGCGAGGCAATCCGCTTTGGCATCGCGCCGGTCACTGCACTGCGCATGGCGACGCTCAATGCCGCTGAGTGGTTCGGCCTACACGACCGGGGCGCTGTTGCCCCAGGTCGGCGCGCCGACCTGATCGTCTTCGACGACTTGGAGCAACTAGAATTGGCCTTGGTCTTCGCTGATGGCCGATTGGTTGCAGAAGCCGGTGCGATATGCGAAGCGGCCTTTGGCCCGATACCGCCCCTTCCAGCCACCGTTGCCAGCCTGGTCAACGTTCGCTGGGAGGCGGTCGACCTGCGCGTCGCCGCAGAAAGCGAGCACATCCGCGTGATCGGCATGATTGAGAATCAACTCGTCACGGAGGAACACATTCTGCCGGCGACGATGCGCGATGGGCTGGCCGTTGCCGACCCTGAGCGCGACCTGCTCAAGATGGTCGTCGTTGACCGCCACAGGGGCAGCGGTTCACAGGGGATCGGCTTTATCCAGGGTATCGGCCTGCAGCGCGGCGCCCTGGCCGGCACCGTGGCTCACGACCATCACAACCTGGTCGCCATTGGCGCCGACGACGACTCGATGTGGGCTGCCGCACGTGCCGTGATGGAGATGGGCGGCGGTTTGGCTGTGGCGAACGGCAGCGAGATATTGGCATCGCTGGCGCTGCCGGTCGCTGGTCTCATGAGCGACTGCACCATCAGCGAAGTACGAGCCGGCTACGATGCGCTGATTGCCGCAGCCGGCTCGCTAGGATCGTCGCTGCACGATCCCTTTATGGCCATGAGCTTCATGGCACTGGAAGTGATCCCAAAACTCAAACTGACTGATCAGGGGCTCGTTGACGTCGAACAGTTCAAGGTCGTCCCGCTCTTTATGGGATGACCCCGCCTGCTGCGCCGTCGATCCGGCGCTCAGTGCCACGCTCAGTGCGTCTGTTGCTGCTGGCGTGTCTTCTCAATAAACCGTGGTGTAAAGAGGATCGCTGAGTCGGCGCCGGTTGCGATATCTCCGAAACGGAGTGCTGCTGAATGAGCGAAGCGAGCGACGGCAGGCAGCGGTCAGCGGAGATGGATCAAGGTCAGGCGATCTCCTTCTCATCATGCCAGCCATCTTGGTTCTCAATCAGCAGGTTCGAGACCTGCCCTGCCGAGATGGAAACGCCAATATGACCCAGGAATTCCTCGATTTTGGGTTCGGTCATGCCAGAGGCATCGTAAAACGTCAAGACCAGCGAGCGCACCCCAGGGCCGAACTCACCTTTATACCCGGTAGGCAGAGGCGCACTGGTACGCCGCGCCCAGCGCAAAATTCAGACCGCGTATCACTGACCGGCGCAAAACATGTCCAAGCAAGGACACTGCTCGGCGACCGCGGGAGGCTTGATGACAAACCAGGTAGTACACATGGACCTAAGTCAATCGGCAGTGATGGAGCAGCGCAGCATGTAAAGCGATTTGCCAAATCGCTCTACAAAACCGCCGGCCTATTTGCGCCCATCTGTAGTAGTTGCGTACGGCGCTGGTTGTGGCTTCAAACAATCAGGTGGTCGGCCAACTCAGGATAGCTGGCGAAGATGCCATCCACGCTGATCAACTGGGCATCCAGTTCCAGCGCCGTGGCAATAATGATGCGATCAAACGGGTCACGGTGAATGTCGGCCAGGTTCACAGCACGGGCGGCGATCGCCGGCGTCAACGGCAGCAGTTCGATGTCGGAACCGGTCAACGCCAGCTCAAACCACTCCCGCGCCGGCAATGGCAGTTCCAGCCGCCCACGCTGCTGCGCAAGCGCTAACTCAAAGCAGGATACGGCCGACACACCGACACCGGGCGCGGCTTGGATCGCAGTCAGTAATGCAGCCGGCAGCCACTGATGCTCAAGATTGATCCACCAGAACCAAATATGGCTATCCAGCACAATCATTGCAGGCAGTCCCAATCCGCTTCATCAACCACTGGCGCAATCAGATCGCCCAAAGTCCGCCCTTTGCCCGCAATGGCAGGATGGGGCTCGCGTTTTTTCGCCGGCGCTGGCGCTTGGTCGTCCACCGTCAAGACAATGAATTCTACCTGACGATTGACAAAGGACTCCGGCAATTCAATCACAACTCGACGCTGTTTAACCAGTAAAAACTGGCGCTCGACTTGCATTGATCACTCCTGAACACCATCACCGTACACCTGACACCAACGACAGTATAGAGCATTTAGGCCGCAGCGCAAGTCCGCCATGGCGGGGATAGTGCGGCAAAATGTAACTATCAATCGATTAACTGGTACAGTATTCTCTGCTACACTGCACCATGCCCGCTGCCGCCGTTGCCAGCCTGCTGGATCCGGCGCAACCGGCCACGCTCATCCCCCAAACGAACAATTCTGGGCCGCCACCCTGCAGCTGTATATGGCGACGGTAGGAGGCCATGATCGCCGGCCGTAAACCGCAGCACCCTGCTGCCGGCCCTGAGTACCGCGTCATACCGGCTGGCCCAAACCGTTGGCGCATCGTCGATCGCCAGCAACGCAACCACGGCGCCTATACCGAACGCGCAGCTGCGGACAAGGCGTACGTCGATCTCAATGCCAAAGCCTGCCCCGAGCTTGTCGAAGGGAGCACGCGTCACACCAGCAAAGAGGAACCTGTAGGAGCCAACCGCTTGCACCCCGCCCGCCGGGCGACCTGGCGAACATTGTTGCCCTGCTGGGGAGACCGTCAAAGCC
>CAIRNL010000441.1 GCA_903879975.1 uncultured Chloroflexota bacterium
CTTCTTGCCGCGGCGCTCGCGGCCGTCGCCGCCAAACGATTCCTCATACGCTAGGTAATCGTTGTCAATTTTGGATGACAAACCGCATCTCCTGGTGCCGGGTTGGACACGTCTTCGGCAACCATTGCGAGTGTAACAAGCGCACTGCGCTGTGTCAACCTACCGCGGATGTGTCAAAATCGATATGGGCCGCATGGTCTATGCGGGTCGCACAGCAGGCGAAGGTGTTGAAGAGCAGGCAGGCAGCCCGTGGTGCCACCGGCGTGCGCACACCAAACTCGGCCAGCAGATCGCAGAAATCGGCCAACGGCAGCCCCATGACGCCCGCATAGCAACCCTCAAGCGCAACGACCGGAGCAAAGCCGCGTGCCTGGATGCCGTAGGCGCCTGCCTTGTCCATCGGGTCACCCGAGGCGACATACGCGTCAACCTCTGCATCTGAGTAGGCGCGCATGATCACCGTGGTTCGGTTGATGCGCGTCACATGGCGCATGTCGGGCAGTTGCAGCACGCTGACTGCGCTGATCACCCTGTGGTCACGATTGCGCAGCGCCCGCAGCATGCGCCCAGCATCGGCAGCGTCGAGGGGCTTGCCCAGAATCTCGTCGCCGATCGCCACTGTTGTATCGGATGCGACAATCAGACGTGGTGCCGCACTCTCCGGCAGACGGGCCGCCACCGCCTGGGCCTTGGCCGCCGCCAGGCGTACCGTCATCGCTGCTGGCTCCTCGGCCGGCAGCGGCGTCTCGTCGATGTCTGCCACGGCGATGGTGAACGCCAACCCCAGATCACGCAGAAATTGCTGGCGACGCTGGCTCGCCGACGCCAGGATGATCGCAGGTGTTCTATGCATGACATCTATCCTACACGGGGACAGGGCAGATTCGCCAAATCCTGGTGAGGCCCGTCTGCACATGGCCTGTGGTAGAATCAGTGCTGACAATCCGTGCTGTAGACTGGCTCTGCTATGCCCAACTTTGGCGACCTGCTGGCTCTCTATATTGAACGTGCCGGGATCACAGATGCCGAGCTGGCGCGCTCCACGGGCTTGCAGCGCCAGACCATCTTTCGCTGGAAGGAAGGCCTCACCGCTCGCCCACGCTATCGGGAAGATGTGCTGCGCATCGCAGCCAAGCTGCGCCTCACCCCGGCTGAGCGTGACGAACTGCTGCTTGCTGCCGGCTTCTCACCCGAGGAGGGTGCTGCCATCGTGGCGCGGTCTGCAGCAGAAGACATACCGCTGCCCGCGGCCGACCCAACTGTTCCTGCTGCTGCCAACCAGGCGGGGGGCGAGGCGCCGGCGATGGCTGGCGTGCTGCTGCACCCGCGCCGCCGCCTGGTCGACCGGCCGGAATGGATGATGGGTGTGTCTGTAGCAGTCATGCTTGCTGTCGCTGCCATCGGAACCTTCGCCCTGCGCACCTTCTTCCCGATCGATCCCACGCCGCCGCCGGCTACGCTCGTCGCCGCCAACACTCTGCTGCCTGCGCTGACTGCGGCACCTACACCGATCCCCACGCCCATTGTCGCTGGCGAGAGCCAGCAACTGCTCGTCATTGCCCCTTTTGTGGGTTATACATCGTCCGACCTGCGTTTCAATATTGCTGGACGCATCCAGGAAGCGCTGCAGGAGGAACTGGGCCGCGCCGGCCTGACGGAGATTGAGGTCGTCATCTGGCCTGAACCTATCGTCAACGCAGCTCAGGCTGACGCTGTGCTCGAAGCCTCGCGTGCCGCACTCGCCGTGTGGGGTGAGTACGATGCCGGCCGCGTGCGCGCCGGCGTCTCCATCCCGCAGAGCGACGACACTTACTGGGTCAATCCGGTCGACGTCCCGGAGCGGCTACCGCTTGTCATCAACGACGATGTGCCGCGCGATGCGCGTGTCTTTGCGCTGCTGGCGTTGGGCCACTACTACCGCAACAGCGGCGACAATGCCAAGGCGCTGGCCGCATACGAGCGGGCCCTGGCGCAATCGCCCACTGACCCAGCGACTGAGGCGTCACTTCAGTTCCTGGTGGCGGTGTTGCTGCCCATGGTGCGCGGCCAGACTTCGCAGGTGCTGACCCAGGCTATCGAGCACTACAGCACCGTGTTGGCCCTGCGTCCGGACTGGGACAACGCGCGCTACAACCGCGGCACCGCCTACCTGGGCCGTGCGTTGCTCTCCCTCGACGAACACGATGATCTCGGCGCCGCTATCAACGACCTCAGCGCAGTCATGGAGCGGCAGCCCCAGCGTGTTGACCCGCTGCTCAACCGCGGCATTGCCTACTATCAGCGCAACGGCGCCGGCGATCAAGAAACTGCTATCGCCGACTTTGGCCGCGCTATCGAGTTGGATCCGGAGAATTACCAGGGCTACTTTCACCGCGCCCTGGCCGCTATCCGTACGGGTGATGCAGCGACGTGGCAGGCCGATCTGGCGCGCGTGCGCGAACTCCGCCCTGACTACGCTGCGGCCAACAACGCACTCTGCTGGGGCTATGGAACGGCCGGCGCTGCAGCAGAGGCCCTGTCTTACTGCGATGCCGCAGTGGCAGCCGATTTGTCGGGCGCCAGTTTTGACAGTCGCGCCATTGCACTCGGCCAGCTGGGGCGCTATGCCGAAGCGGCGGCCGACTTGCGCGCCTACTTGGCCTGGGTCAACGATACCTACCCCCTGCTCTTTGCCAAGTACCGTGGCCCGCAGGTGGAGCATTGGATCGAATTACTCGACATGAACGAAAATCCTTTCACGCCCGACGTGCTCGAAGCGCTACGCAAAGGGTAGGCGTATGGAGTGTCGCATCGGTTGTGGCGCCTGCTGTATCGCCATCTCTATCAGCACACCGATCCCGGGGATGCCAACGGGCAAGCCAGCAGGGGTGCGCTGTGTACAACTCAGCGACGACAATCGCTGCCTCATCTTCGGCGCGCCAGAGCGCCCAGCCGCCTGTAACGCGCTGCGTCCTACAGAGGAAATGTGCGGGTCGACCTTTGAGGAAGCGATGATTTATCTGACTTGGCTGGAGGAAGTCACGGCGCCTTAGGTTGGCTGGAATAGCTGATGGATCGATCTGCGCCGCCGGCCAGCGAATCACTCGCTCCTCGAACGCTATGAGCTACTTCGCCAGATACACCGCCAGCAGTTCAGCGCTCTTTGATCGATTGGCCCTATCACAACTGATGTGGCGTTGAACTTCGAAAAATCTGAGATCGTCCGCAGTTTTATAGAGATTGCGCGTAAATGGCGTGTCGTGGTTCGAGATCATGATAGGGACGCCACGGCGAGCCAGTTCTGTGGCCATGGATGCGAGTGCTTGCTGGCTGTCCAAATC
>CAIRNL010000442.1 GCA_903879975.1 uncultured Chloroflexota bacterium
AGACTGTAGATGTCGATGACAACCGTTTCTTCCGCCCGAACGCGGCCAATCTTCCTGCATATTTGTACTTTTTGCAGGAAAAGCATCCGGTGCAGTTCCGTCACATCGAGGAGCACATCCGGCTGGTTGCGCCGTTTTTTGAGAGCTTTGTGCTGGCCCCAAGCAAGCTCAACGAGAAAAAGATAAAACTGGAATGGCGACAGCAAGGTTCGGATGGGTATTTCGATGCCTATTCATTATCCGACGGTACTTTGCGTTTCATCTGTCTCGCCACGCTGTTGCTGCAACCCGATCCACCTGCTCTCATCCTGCTCGACGAGCCGGAGCTCGGCCTTCATCCCTTTGCCATACGCATTCTGGCTGAGATGCTGGAGGCGGCTTCCAGGCGAGTACAGGTGATACTGGCAACACAATCGGTGACGCTGCTCAACAACTTTGCGGTGGAGAACGTGATCGTCGCGGAGAATGATGGCAGGAAAACCAGGTTTAGCCGACTGGATGAAGAGAAGCTGAGAAATTGGCTGAATGATTACAGCCTGGGCGAACTGTGGGAGAAGAACGTACTTGGAGGTCGTCCATGACGCGGCTGCTGATGCTGGTGGAAGGCCAGAGCGAAGAGGTTTTCGTCAAGCAGATGCTGACACCGCACATGGCTCGGCATGGAGTGTTTGTAGCACCACCCATCTTGTTATGGACTAAGCGCTTAGACAGCGGGGGCGGCTTTCGCGGTGGCGTGTCGAATTGGAACCAGATTCGCCGGAACCTCATGCCACTGACTGGCGACGGGGATGCATGGGTTAGCACGATCCTTGATTTCTACGGATTGCCGAGGGATTTTCCGGGGATGACAGAATCCTTGGGGGTAGGCGATCCGCGGGCGAGAGTTGTGGCACTGCAGGAACGGTTTGCAGCGGAGGTCAACCATCAACGGTTCATTCCGTTTCTGGCGCTGCACGAATTCGAGGCGTGGTTGTTCAGTGCGCCGGATGCCATCGGAGCACATTTTGGCAATGCCCATCTTGCTAACCTGTTACAGACGGTTGTGGATCAGGCGGGTGGACCGGAAATGATCAACCAAGGCGAAGATACACACCCGAAGGCGCGGCTGCGCAGCCTGGTCTCTGTCTACAAGGAAACCTCTGATGGTCCGACTCTTCTGGAAAAGATCGGCATAGCTGCAGTTCGTACGGCTTGTCCGCATTTCGATATCTGGTTGAGTCGCTTGGAAGCATTGGGAGGAGGGGCCGCGTGACGGACGCTCAAGTCATATTTCAGCCCGGTGAGCGCATCACCCACCACGAGTATGGCCAGGGTGTAGTTCTCGCCACTCAGCGTGATGGCTATTTACGCGCATTCTTCGGTGTCGGCGAACGGCGGGTACCAGTGGCATCGCTGCGGCGAGAACTCACGCGCACGGAGCGTATCCTGCACGCGGTGGATGGTGGTGCAGAGCGGTCGCGCAGGGCATGGCTGGCCTATGAAGCGCACTCACTCCCGGTGATGGAAAGCGCCTCGGCGCTGACCTCCGCCAGGATCGACCTGTTGCCGCATCAGGTCGTGCTAACCCACCGCATTGCCACCGCCTCACCCCGGCGCTATCTGATTGCCGACGAGGTGGGCTTGGGCAAGACAATTGAAACCGCGCTGATCCTGCGTGAGCTGGCCAGTCGTGGCGAATTAAACCGGGCCTTGATGGTTGTGCCTGCGGGCCTCGTGAATAACTGGCACCGCGAGCTGAACGAGGTGTTCAACCTCGACTTCGAGGTATTCGGATCAGAAGGCGACATCACCGATCGTAAGACCAATGCCTTCGCCAGGCACGACCGGCTGATCGCCAGCATCGACACTCTGAAGCGCCCGGCACGCATCAAGCGTCTTCTGGATGCCCCACGTTGGGATCTGGTGGTGTTCGACGAAGCACATCACCTCACGGCCTACAAGACCGGCGGCAAGGTGCGTAAGACCGAAAACTACAAGCTGGCTGAGGCGCTCAAGGATCACTCGCGCGACCTGGTACTGCTGTCGGCCACGCCGCACCAGGGTAATCACTTCCAGTTCTGGATGCTGGTGCAACTGCTCAACCCGACGTTGTTTCGCAGCCCGGAGGAGATGGTGAAGGAGCGACACCGGCTCAACACGGTCATGTTCCGCCGCACCAAGGCCGACGCCTGCCAACCGGACGGCTCTCCGCTGTTTGCGCGGCGCTGGGTGCATACTGAATCTTTCCTGATGAACCAAGCCGAGCGGCTGTTTTACGAGAAGCTGCGCGAGTACCTGGAGGATGGCTTTGACCTTGCGCGTCGCCAAGGCAACCAGGGGCGTGCGCTGGGCTTCCTGATGGCAATCTTCCAGAAGATTGCGGCATCGAGCTTTGCCGCCGTGCGACGGACGCTCAAGCGGCGCTTGTTGATGCTGACACTGCACGAGGCATTTCTGCGTGACAAGGAACTGGATATCGAAGGCCGCGAGCGCCTGACCGATGAAGCGCGCGAGCTGATTCATGAAGAGTTCAGACTGTCGCGCGATACCATCGGGCGCAGCGAGGTGGATCGCGTGCTGGCCGATCTGAAGTACCGGCTGGTCAAGAAACTGGACGAAGAGGCGCTAGAAATGGCCTCTGACCCCTACGGCAGCGAGTATTCGGCCACGCACGCAGAAGAAGCCGCTTCTGCGGTGGTCAACTTGCATCTGCCGGAAGAGCGCCTGCGCATTGGCGATCTGCTGCGCTTATTCCCGACAGAGCGTGAAACCAAGATGCAGAAACTGCTCGATGGTTTGGGCACTCTGTGGCGGCAGAACCCAAATGAGAAGATCGTGATCTTTGCCACCTATCTCGGTACGGTGGACATGATCGCCCGCGAGATCGAGCAGACCTTCCCCGGCCAGGGTGTCGCTGTGTTGCGCGGTGGTGACCACGGTGCAAAAGTTGCTGCGGAGCGACGCTTCCGCCTGAAGGACGGTCCGCGCGTGCTGGTCTGCACGGCGGCCGGGCGCGAAGGCATCAACCTGCAGTTCGCGCGCGTCTTGTTCAATTTCGACCTGCCGTGGAATCCGATGGACATGGAGCAACGCATCGGGCGTATCCATCGTTACGGTCAGAGCCACACCGCACAGGTCTACAACCTCGTCCTGTCAGACACCATCGAAGGCCGCATCTTCCTGCTGCTCGACGAAAAGCTGACTGAGATCGCACGCACCGTCGGTAAGGTGGATGAGCAGGGGAATGTGGCGGAAGACCTGCGGGCGCAGATTCTTGGCCAGTTGTCGGAGCGATTGAACTACGACCGGCTGTATCAGGAGGCTCTTTCCGACCCGGAGCTGAAGCGAACGCAGGTAGAACTGGAGGCGGCGCTTTTGAACTCTCGCGAAGCGCGGCAGGTAGTGTTCGACCTCTTCCAGGACCTCGACGGCTTCAGCCTCGACGACTACAAGCCCTTCTCGGATGTCTCATCCAGCCTGGATCGGCTGGTACGCTTCTTGTCAGCAGCAGTCGCGGATCGCCAGCAGAAATTGGTCAGGATAGATGATGCAACCTACGACCTTGTCACAATAGAAGGTGCGCGCCGCGCCCGCTTCACTCTGAGCCGCGAAGCCGCAACCAATCAGGACGAGTTGCAGCTAATGGGTTTGGATCACCCATTGGTGCAGGATGAATTGGACCGCTGGCGCAGCGTGCCACCAGAGGATATCGGCATTGCCGTGTCCGGCGACGTCGACGAGCCGGTGCTGCTGTCGCTGTGGAT
>CAIRNL010000443.1 GCA_903879975.1 uncultured Chloroflexota bacterium
CCGGCAGGGGGCGGGGTCTGGCGGCCGCGCTGGGCGCCGCTGCGCGATGGGGTCGTCGACTTCGCCGCGCTCTTCGCCGCCCTGCGCGCGGTCGGCTATGACGGCTGGGTCGTTGTCGAGGATTTCAGCCAGGCCTACCCATCGCGCGCGGCCTTGCGTGCGAACCTGACTTTCCTACTGGAGATGTGTGGCTGAGAATCTTATGAACACGAACTCTTCGGCTCTTCCGCGCCTGCGCACGGCTTTCATCGGCTGTGGCGCGAGTATCTATCCGCTGCACGAGAAGGCGGCCGACCCGGCACGTTTCGAACTCGTCGGCATGGCCGATATCGACGCAGCGCTCGGCCAGGAACGTGCCGCCCGGCGTGGTGTCCCCTTCTTCGCCAGCTACCGCGAGCTGCTCGCCGCAGTGCAGCCAGAGCTGGCCGTCATCATGACGCCCCACACGTCGCACCCAGCGGCTGCGCTCGCGGCGCTGGAGAGCGGCGCGCACGTGCTCGTGGAAAAGCCCATGGCCATCGAGGTGAGTGCAGCGGACAGAATGATCGAAGTCGCCGCTGCCGCAGGTCGCCTGCTGGCAGTGAATTTCCAGCACCGCACGCGGCCGGAGATCCGCACGGCTGCCGCCCTGCTGCGCCGCGGCGAATTGGGGGACGTACAGCACGTCAGCATGGTGGCTATCTGGCCGCGTTCCCACAAATACTTCCGTATGTCGCCGTGGCGCGGCACCTGGAACGGCGAGGGCGGCGGCGTGCTGTTGAACCAGTCGCCGCACAACCTTGACCTGCTCTGCTACCTCATGGGGCTGCCGGTACGGCTGGTGGCGTGGGCGCGCACGACCCTGCATCCCATCGAAACGGAGGATACCGTGCAGGCCATGTTCGAGTGGCGCAACGGCGCCATCGGCTCGCTCCACGTGAGCACGGCCGAATCGGGCCAGCCAGAGCGGCTGGAGATTCTGGGGACACGGGGGCGGCTGGAGATTGCGCCGGGCGTCCTGCGCTTTGACCGCTTTGACCAGGAACTGACCACCTATTTCGCCGAGACCGAGGAGCTTTTCAGCGGTCCAGGCCAGCACGTCGTCGACGTGCCGTTGCTCGAAGGCGCTGGCTCGCACGATGACATCTACGCCAATCTCCATGCAGCCGTCACGGCCGGCGCGCCGCTGGTGGCCGACGGCACATCGGCGCGCATGTCGCTGGAAGTGGCCAACGCGATCATCCTTTCAAGCCGGCGCGGGAACGCTGTAGAGTTGCCGTTGGCACGCGCGGAGTATGCCCAGCTCCTCGGCGAGTTGCAATCCCGTGGGCGGCCGGTTGCCATCGTACTCTGACCAGGAATAGAGAGCTGCCATGAGCCTTCCTCGCTTCACGCTCAGCGCATTCGGCGATGAAATCGCTGTGAACCTTTTCGAGCAACTGACCGTGCTCAACGAGCTACAGATCGATCACCTCGAGTTACGCACGGTGTGGGGCAAGAACGTGCTCGATCTGGACGACGCTGAAGCCGGCCAGGTAGCGTCACTGGCCGCCAAGATGGGCGTGCGGGTCAGCGCTATCGGCAGCCCTATCGGCAAGTCGCCTATCGACGAGCCTATGGAGGGCGAACTGCGCAAGCTCGACCGCATCCTGCGCACGGCTGCCATCGTGGGCACGCGGCGTATCCGCATTTTTTCCTACTACCCTCCCGATATCTCGACCAACGCGCACTATGACGATTATGTCGAATTGGCGGTCGAGCGTCTGGCTGTACTCGCCGACCACGCTGCAGTGGATGGCTGTGAGTTATTGCTAGAAAATGAAAAAGAAATCGTCGGTGACACGCTCGATCGCTGTGCGCGCATGTTGGATGCGCTACAGCGGCCCAATCTGCGCTTTGCGTGGGATCCGGCCAACTTTGTGCAGGTCGGGGAGGCAGAGGTGACTGCCCGCGGATGGCCTGTACTGGGCGGTTTCGTGGGGTATGTGCACATCAAGGACGCGTTTTTGCGCGATGGCTCCGTCTGCGCGGCCGGAGAAGGGGACGGCCAGGTCGGCGCGTTGCTGGCTCATCTCCAGGACTCCGGCTACCGGGGTGTGTTGGCCTTGGAGCCGCACCTCGCTGTCGCGGGACACAGCAGCGGCTTTAGCGGGCCGCAGGGGATGGCCTACGCGGCAAAGGCACTGCGCGCGCTGATGGCGCAAGAGGGGTGTGTCGAGGGAGGCGATTAGCGGTCACTCTTGCTCTCCCTCGATCAGCGCCTCTGTTCTAGCCCATTCGTGAGCCGGCGGCCGGCGTTGAGGGGGAATGACAGCCCAGACAACGCTCCTACCACGCATACGCCTCCGGCGCTGCGCCGCCTGGCCCGGGCCAGATCTCGTCGAGCTGCGCCAGCACTTCCGGCGCCAGGACAATGTCGAGCGCACGCAGATTGCCCTCGAACTGTGCCATCGTGCGTGGCCCGATGATCGGCGCGGTCACGGCCGGCTGATGCAGCAGCCATGCCAACGCAACGTCGGCCGGCGCCTGCCCAATTTCGGCGCACAGCCCCTCGTAAGCTTCCAACTGTGTGCGATGCTTCTCGATGGCCTGCTGGATACGCTCTGACGAGCGGCGTCCTTCGTCTGCCTGCTGCAGTACACCACCCAGCAGCCCGCCGGCCAGTGGGCTCCAGGGGATCAGACCTAACCCGAAGGTTTCGCACGCCGGAATGACTTCCAGTTCGATCGTGCGTGCGTTGAGATTATAGAGACTCTGTTCGGAGACCAGGCCCAGGAAATTGCGCTTCTCCGCCGCCGCCTGTGCCAGGGCAATATGCAGGCCGGCAAAATTGCTGCTGCCCACGTAGAGCACCTTCCCCTCGCGCACCAACTGTTCCATGGCCTGCCAGATTTCCGCCCATGGCGTCGAGCGCTCCACGTGATGCATCTGGTAGAGGTCAATGTGGTCGGTCTGCATACGGCGCAGGCTATCCTCGCACGCCTTGCGGATATGATAGGCGGACAGGCCGCGGTCGTTGACGCCGTCGCCCATGGGGCCATAGACCTTGGTTGCCAGCACGATCTGATCGCGGCGGCGGCCGCCCTTGGCCAGCCACTTGCCGATGATCTCCTCGGTGTAGCCGACGTGGACCTGCGCGCCGTAGCGATTGGCCGTGTCAAAGAAATTGACGCCTACCTCAACAGCCCGGTCCATCATTGCGAAGCTATCCTGCTCGCTTGCCAGCGGGCCAAAGTTCATCGTACCCAGGCAGAGGCGGCTCACCTTCATGCCTGTGCGTCCCAGATTGACGTACTGCATCTATTGCTCCTTCCACAGCGAGATGGTGGTTTGTGTCCATTCCATTGTGCGTGAAAGTGCCCCAACTGAAAAATAGACCCTGATCCGGTTCACAATTTGACAAGCGTGGAGCGGATTCGTATACTGCCAGGGGTCATGGCTCACTAGCTCAATTGGCAGAGCAGCTGACTCTTAATCAGCGGGTTCTAGGTTCAAGTCCTAGGTGAGTCACTAGAACACAATATGATGATTGTGCTAAGCCGCGATCCTAGCGTTGCTGGCGGAGTAGAACTCAAGCACAGCCCCCTTCCCACCCACTTGCGTCATGCAAACCAGCCTCGATCTGGCGGGACAACACCTAGCTGTGATTCCTTCGGTACCAGCGTCGCTTGCTGCGCTGGAAGAACTGGATCTGGAGCGCAACGAGTTGGCCACATTGCCTGACTGGCTGGATCAGCTTTCCAATCTGCGCGTCTTGAGCCTCTACCGTAACCACCTGGCGGTGTTGCCCGACACGATCTGGCGGCTTACCAACCTGCGTACGCTGAATCTGGCCGACAACCGACTGGAGGCGCTCCCGGACGCCATCGGCAAGCTGGTCAATCTGTGCATGCTCGACCTGGGCCATAATGCACTGACGCAACTGCCGGAGGCGATTGGGCAGTTGCGCAGCCTGACCTTTCTCTATGCAAGCAACAATCGGTTGGCCGGCCTGCCGCACGCGCTGCAATATCTGGATCGGCTGATCTATTTGAACGCCACCGACAATCGGTTGGCTGAGTTGCCGGAGTGGGTGGGCAATCTGACGAGCCTGATGGAGCTGCGTCTGTATCACAATCACTTGTCAACTCTGCCGGCAGCCGTTGGCGATCTTGCTCAATTGCGCGAACTGCACCTGATGCACAATGAACTGGTCGCCTTACCGGCGACCGTGGGCAGGCTAGTGCGCTTGCGGCGTCTGGACCTGCAAGACAACCGATTGGCCACGCTGCCGGCTTCCCTGGGCGATTTGAGCGCGCTCACCGATCTGAATCTCAGAAATAATGTCTTGACGGCGCTGCCCGATTCGGCCGGCAACCTGCACAATCTGCGCACGCTGGATCTGCGTGCCAACCGGTTCATCTACCTGCCGCCGACGCTGGGCGAACTGCCGCGGCTGGAGAAGCTTGATTTGCGCTGGACAAAGGTGGCTCCACCTTGGCTGGCGCAGTTGGAACGGCGCGGGTGCATTGTGTATACGTAACCGGTGTCTGGGAAATCCGGGGATTGCCGGCTGATCTGCCCGTTGGCGAACGCGTCATCGTGGTGCGGATACCGTCTCCAGCCGACCTCACGGCGGACCCAGCACGGCGAGAGCGCTTTATGGCATGGGAGTCAGCGCGCTTTGTACCGGTCGCGTTGCCCGCCCTCATCGAGGAATATCAACACGTGTTAGCTTATCCCGAAATTGCCGACCTGATCCATCCTGAACTCCGGCGCGCATTTCGAAGCCATTTGCTCGATGATATTGAGCTAGTTGCGCCGATAGAGATGCCCCGAATCTGCCGGGATGCTGACGACGACAAGGTGATAGCTGCGGCCTACAAGCCACTCATTCGTCTCTTTTCAGGGATTTGTGCCCCCAGCATAGTCGGCCAGTTCAACCCAACATGGCCACTGATCGCTGACCTGCGCGCAACAGTTTGATCAGTAAAAATTTTCGGCGGTTGCCCAATTCCTGGGGCCAGGATACAATTACGGTAATGAGCAGCTACAGGCCAACAGGCGTGTTGTGTGTGCTTACACGCTGACAGGAAGTTGGTGATGCGATGAACATACAGGCGTTCTTTCGCTACCGAGCCACCCGCATCGTGGTGGCCTGGCTGTTGCCCCTGCCTTGGATAGGTCTCCTGCAGATTTGGAGGGGGCAGGCATGGCCCTCCGTCTGGTTCCTCTTGTATCCGCTGCTCCTCTTGGCGCCGCTGATCGGCGAGCTATGGGGCGGCATCGGTGCTACAGCCGTTGCCACTGTGCTGGCCTGGCGCTTCCTGCTGCCGCCGCAGCCTTTCTCTCCAATCGACCCGATGGGCAGCCAGTGGCCCATGCTCTGGTTTGTCGCGAGCGGCATCGTGTTCAGTGGGCTGCTTGCTGGCGTGCGCCGTCGCGACGCCACCTACCGCAGCCTGTTTGCGCAGGCCGGCGACGGCATCGCGCGCGTGGATGCCCTAGGTCGCTGCATCGAGGTGAATGATCGCTGCTGCCAGCTGCTCGGCCGCACGCACGGCGAGATCGTGGGCCGCCATCTGAGCGAGATGGTGGTAGACGTCACGCCGGAATACTTTGCGCGGGCCAGCGCACAGATCGCAGCTGCCGGTACAGCCACCCTGGAAAGCCAGATGCGCCATCAGGATGGCAGCTTTTCACCCGTCGAAATCACTGTGGCGAAGAACGTTGGCAGGCAGGAGTATATCGCCATCGTGCGCGATATCACCGAGCGGAAACGAGTAGAAGAAGCGCTGCGCCACAGCGAACAGAACTACCGAGAAGTATACGACCATTCGCCCGACATGTATTTGTCCGGTTACCCTGCCGATCATCGGATCCGTGACTGCAACATGACCCTGGCATACACGCTTGGCTACACCAAAGAGGAGATCATTGGCCAGCCGAACCATATGCTCTTCGACCCAGCCTCGTACGCCAGGATGCGTGAGGAGCTGCCCAAGTTTGCTGAGACAGGCGGGTATCAGAACTTTGAGGTGCAGCTGCGGCACAAAGACGGAAGATTGATCGACGCCTTGATGTCGGCCAGCGTCAAACCAGTCTCGCCTGGCGGGCCGCTGATCAGCCGGGTGACGCTGCACAACATCACCGAGCGGAAACGGGCAGAGCGGGCACTGGTGGCCAGCGAGGCGCGGTTGCACAGGGTGATCGAGAACTCGCCCGACGTGATCTGGCGCTGGGACCAGGACGGCGCTCTGTTGTTTGTCAGCCAGGCGCTGCAAGCGCATTATGGGATTGCGCCCGAGTTGATGTTGCAAGCCGCGGCAGGGCACCACGCACTTGCCGCGCAGATACCGCCCGGCGAACTGACGGCCGAACGCCTGGTGGAGGCCGGCGCACCCAGCCTGGATTTTGCGAGCAACTGGCTGCAGGCACAGCAGGCCGTTCGGTCGTGTGCGCAGAGTCCCGGCACGAGCGTGCAGCAAG
>CAIRNL010000444.1 GCA_903879975.1 uncultured Chloroflexota bacterium
GACCGGACGTACCTGTTCACTCTGCCGATGCAGGGTGTTCACTGGGCATCATAGATCGTTGCACCGAGCACGTCAAACACGATGCGCGGGGTACACCGGGGGATGTCGCAGATCGTTGGCACGCCCCCAGTACTGGGCAAGAGCAGAAGTAGACCCCGGGCGCGCCGGGGCTTGTGGTGCCACGCCTGCCCTGTGTTATAATCTAGTCCTATGGCAAAACAATACTACGGCGGGCAAGCCGTCATCGAAGGGGTCATGATGCGCGGGCGCAAACGCATGGCCGTGGCCGTGCGCAACCCGCAGGGTCAGATCGTGCTCCATGAAGAGCCGCTGACAGCCAAGATCTACACCAGCACGTGGGGGCAGTGGCCGTTCGTGCGTGGCCTGGCGATGCTGTGGGACGCGCTGGGGCTGGGGATTCGCGCACTCCTGTGGAGCGGCGAGATCGCGGCGCAGGAAGAAGAGGGCGAAAAGGTGGAATTTACCGGCCCCGTGGCCTGGACCACCATCGCTGTGAGCCTTTCGTTCGCAATCGGACTCTTCTTTTTGGTGCCGACCTTTGCCGCTCGCCTGCTTGCGACCTATGTGAACGACGATCCTCTGGTGGACGCAATCTTTGAGGGCGTGATCCGCCTGCTGCTCTTCGTCGCCTATTTGTGGGCGATTGGCCGTGTTGCCGAAATCAAGCGAGTCTTTGGCTATCACGGCGCCGAGCACAAGACGATCAATGCCTTTGAGGCCAACGCACCGTTGACGGTGGCCGAGGTACAGAAATTCAGTGTTCAGCACACGCGCTGCGGCACGAGCTTCCTGCTCTACGTGCTCGTCATCAGCATCCTGCTCTTCGCGCCGCTGACTTTCTCCATGGTGGAGCCGGACTGGCTGGCCTTGCTGCTGCGTTTTGTGACGCGGCTGGCGTTGGTGCCGGTGGTGGCAGCCATTGCCTATGAGATCATCCGCTTCAGCGCGGCGCACGAGGGCAACCCTATCATGCGTATGATCATCACGCCGGGGCTGTGGCTGCAGAAGATGACCACACGCGAGCCGGATGATGGCATGGTGGCATGCGCCATTGCCGCGCTGGAGCCAGTGCTGGTCGCCGATGGCAGGCTGCAGCCTGCCGTTTCTGCCGACGCCACACCGGCGGCCGCTCCTGCGCCTCCTGCCGCTGGCTGATCTCATCACACGTTGACAAAAACCACGAGGACCCCAAGCGCGCGAAGGGGCACAAAGCAGCTTCGCGCGCCCTTCTACCTATTTGCTTTCTGAGGGTGGGTCTTCCGCGAGCAGGTGGGCATTATTCGCTGGCGACGATCAACTCCTCGCCGTCCACCACGACCTTGTCGCCGGGGCGCAGCTTGCGCCCGCGCCGCGTTTCTGTGATGCCGTTGACGCGCACGGCGCCGCTCTGGATGAGCATCTTGGCCTGGCCACCCGTCGCCACAATCTGAGCCAGCTTGAGGAATTGCTCGAGCTTGATGGTTTCTTCTTCCATGCGCTTTTCTCCGTGTGTGGACAGAGCGGTGAGCAAACCGGCTGTCGACGGGTGCGTCAGGTCAGGCGGCGGAAACTGCGTAAGCCGAACCCGGTGCATACCACGGCAAAGCCGGCAAGCACGGCCAGGCACAGCCACAGACTCAGCGTAGCGCTGCCAAAGAGTGCGCCGCGTATCCCTTCCGCCGCATAGGTCGTCGGGTTGAGCAGGGCAACGATGCGCATCCAGGCTGGCATTGTCTCTAGCGGGTAGAGCGCCGAGCTGAGAAAGAGCAGCGGCAGGTTCATGAGGAAAAGAATCGTGTGATAGCCACCGATCGACTTGCTGCGCAGCGCCATACCATTGGCGAAGCCCACGCTCGCCACGACGAATGCCCCCAGGATCGCAAGCGCTGCCATCGTGCCGCTCGCTGCTGTCTGCAAGCGCGCACCAAAAAGAATCGCCACGAGCAGAACGAGTAGCGCCTGAACCACCGTCTTGACTAGGCCGCTGCCCGTGGCCGCAAGCAGGATGCTCAGCCGCGGGATCGGGGCGACCATGTACTCCTTGAGCATTCCCTTGATCTTCTCTTCGAGAAGGGTCATACCTGCGTTGATGGCACCGCTCAACGCGGTGAAAGCGATAATCCCGGGTGTAATGAAGGAGAGATAGTTCAGGCCGCCGATCAAACCTGGATTGACCAGACGATCCATGCCGAGGCCAAAGGTGGCGGCGAGCAGCAGCGGCGCAGCCAGCGTGCCCCCCAACTCCTGGCCGTTGCGCAGGAACTTGTGCATGTGTTTGGTAAAGATTACCCAACTGCCGCGCCAGAGTTCTGTACCCGGCGCAATAGCCGCAGCAGGGCGGGTAGGACTCAGTTCACGCTGCATCTGACCTTGCATCTGTTTCCTCCACTGTCCAACGCTCGCTGTGCGTGTGGCTCTAGTCTACCTGCGAATCCCCTATTGGCGAAAGTGCTATTGCCACGCGCTGTACTTGGCGTTGCGCTCTGCAGGGACGTTTTCTGCTTCGGCTGCGAAATAGGCCTCAGTTCCTGCGCAGATTGCATCGATGTCAGGTCTAGTGTAGAGTATCTGTGTTGTTTTGCTGCAGCCGCGCAATGATGCCCGATCAGGGTTTGGGGAAGGAACAAGGAGCTATGCCTGCCACCCGCAACAACGGCGCCCTGCGCATCGCGATCATCGCTCTCACCTTGTTCACTGCAGTCGTCCATGTCTGGCTTGGCCTCGGCTTTCTGGCCGGCGGAGGATGGGCGTTTGTGCTCAACGGTGCGGGCTACCTCACCTTGTTGATGCTATACGCCGCCCCTTGGCGGCCGCTGGCGCACCTGAGCTGGATTGTCCGTTGGCTGTTGATTGCCTATACCGCGATCACGGTGATTGCCTGGATTTTTATCGGCACCGGTTCGCCGATCGCCGGCCCTGTTGTCATCAGTCCGGAAACGCTGGTTGCCTACGCCGATAAGGCGGCTGAGGTAGTGTTGATCGTGTTGCTCTGGCTGGATGGCCTGCCACGGTCAGAGGATGCCGTCTAAGGAGCCACGCTGTCCGAAAACCGGCGTCTGGTCTGTTGGGTGCTGTGCGGGCGGACGAATCCTGGATTTTTGCGCGACAGACAGGGGGTTTCTGCCTGAAAAGCATGTGAAAATTTGCGCGAATGAAACGGCGATTGCTATAATCTAGCTACCTATGGGCAGAAACTGAACAACGCCCGGTTGCGGATAGAAAAAGAGTGTACCGGCCTTGCCGGCGACTAGATACC
>CAIRNL010000445.1 GCA_903879975.1 uncultured Chloroflexota bacterium
CCGTATCGCCTTTGGCCATGGCGTAGATCTGCAAGCGCTCAAGCTGTCGCGCCAGGGCGTCTTTCTGGTCGGCGCTCGACATCCTTGGTGTAGAGGGCGATGCCGGCAGGTGCATCGATCTGCTCACCCACGATGACGGTGCCTGTTTCGGTCTGATAGGCGTCGAGCTTTCCCTCTTTCCACCAGCGCCATGCGGTCTTGTAGCTGATCCCCAGTTTCTCGGCGTATGCGCTCAGTTTCATGAGGAATATTATAACATATATGACTACACATGTCAATAAATTATTTAAATTAAATTCTACCCCTTGCGAACGATGATCACGGCCAGGACGAAACAGAGCACGGTCGACACCCACAGGGGGCTGATCGATTCCAGAAAGCGCATCCAGAGCAGGCTGATGCCGATCCATAAAATGACGCTGATGAAGATGCGATCGAACGTGTTCGTTTCGATGGGCAGAAAGCCGCGCCGGCCCTTGTGTTGAACGGGCGCCACCAGTTGCTGCGACGAGCGTTTTGTTTCGGCCATCCGCTTACTCCTTGACTGCACCGAAAGTCAGTCCAGTGACGATATATCGTTGCACGAAGACCAGAAAGACAAGTGCCGGGAGGATAGCAACCGTGGCGACTGCGGCCATTTCTCCCCAGTTTGTGCCTGTGACCGAGACAAACGCCGCCAGGCCGGTCGTGATGGTGCGCGCATTGACACTGGTCAAGTTCGCTGCAAAGAGGTACTCGTTCCAGGCAAAGATCCAACTCAGGATAAAGGTAATTGCCAGCCCCGGTGCCACAAGCGGCGCGACGACCCGTGTCAACACAGTCCAGCGCGTGGCGCCATCGACAAAGGCGGCTTCGTCCAACTCGACTGGAACACCGTCCATGATTCCCTTCATCAGCCAGACGGCAAAAGGCAGGTTGAAGACGCAGTAGAGCAGGATCAGCCCTGTCCGCGTGTCAAACATCGTCCAATCGCCGACGGTGAAGACCCGCGTAAAAATCAGGAACATCGGGAGTACAAACGCGGCGGGCGGGGCCATGCGCTGTGTGATCGTCCAAAAAAAGATGTTGTCTGAACCCGGCAGGCGCCAGCGTGACAGGGCATATGTTGCCAATAAGGCCAGGATTGTCACCAACAAGGCATTGCTGGTTGCGATCAGCAACGAATTGATCAGATAGCGCTGAAAGACCGGGTCGGTCAGGGGTTTGATGTAATTCGGTGCGTGGAAAGACTTGATCAGGAGCGTGGGTGCGTCAAACAACTCGACGCGACTGCGTGCAGAGACCACGATCATCCAGTAAATGGGGATGATCGTCACGATGGTCATCACACTCCACAGTCCATACAGCCCGATCCAGCCGAGGACTTTGCGGAAACTTGATGTCTTCATGCTCGTCTCTTACTCTCGTTGCTTGCCGACCTGCGCCAGCGCAATGAAGAGCAGCCAGCAGAGGACGATTGTGAAGTACAACACCAGGAGCGACATCGCCGAGCCGTACCCGTAGTCGGTCTTTGGCACGACCACCCGATAGATATGAATGCCGATGAATTGGGTCGCCGTCCCGGGTCCACCGCTTGTCAACATAAATACTTCATCGACGATGCGCAGGGCGTCCATCAGCCGGATGAAGATGACCGTCAACAAGACCGGCATCATCATGGGAACGGTCAAAAAGCGGAAGACCTGCCAGCGATTGGCGCCGTCGACCTGAGCTTGTTCGAGTGGTTCCTTGGGCATGGCGGTCAACCCGGCCAGCAATGTCAGCGTGACAAAGGGGGTCCAGTGCCAGATATCCATCAGGATGACAGTAATGAAGGCCTGGTCGGCAAAAGTGCCGAGGCGGTAATCGAAGTCGAACCACTTGTCTAGAAAATAGGGGATCGGCCCAAAGCCTGGGATGGTCAGCAAGCGCCAAGTTGCCCCAACTGCAATTGGGGCTATGACCAGTGGCAGGACATAGATCGTACGGAAAAATGTGCGGCCTGGGAAGCTTTTGACGAGCGTTTGCGCCAGCAGAAAGCCAAGCGCCAGTTCGATTGCGACGCTGGTGAATGCAAACAGACCGGTGCGCCAGAGCGAATCCAGGAAAGCGCCGTCGAAGACCAGCCGACGATAG
>CAIRNL010000446.1 GCA_903879975.1 uncultured Chloroflexota bacterium
CTATATCGTCTGTCGTGTCACTCACGATTGCTCGTTCCAGCAGCGCCGACGCTGTCCGATCCGCTGCCGGAAGAGCTGCATGGATCATTGTACACTCTCAACTCGCCCAGAGTTTGCGCCCAATCGCGGCGCTCGCTATCGCTCCGGTGCACTCCAGCCAGGCACCCACTTGGCGCTTCGCGGCACACCGCATATACTCTTGCAGCGGAAAGGCAGGTGCACATGATTGAAAATCTACTGGATCCAATCGTTCTCTTCTTTGTCGCCGGGCTAGCCGCTGGCGTGCTGCGATCAGATCTTCGCTTGCCAGAGGCACTCTACCAGACACTCAGCATCTACCTTCTTGCGTCGATTGGGCTGAAAGGCGGGGTCGAGCTGGCACTGGCGCCATTGGCGACACTGTTCACGCCCGCTGCTGCAACGCTCCTGCTCGGCATCACTGTACCCTTCGTGGCGTTTGTGATCCTACAAAAAGTGGGACGCTTTAATCGGGCGGATTCGGCCGCACTGGCGGCGCACTACGGGTCGGTGAGTGCGGTCACCTTTGCACTGGCACTCGCCTATGCTGGCAAAATTGGCGTTGCGCACGAAGCCTTCATGCCCGTCCTTCTCGTTCTGTTGGAGATTCCGGCCATCGCCATCGGTGTCCTGCTCGCCCGCCTGGGCGTGAAGGGGCGGCGCATCCGCTGGAACGACCTGGCGCACGAAGTGTTTCTCGGCAAGGGTATTTTTCTCTTGCTGGCCGGGCTCACCATCGGCTTTCTAGCTGGACCTGAGCGCATGGTCAAACTAGATCCGCTGTTCGTCAATCTCTTTCCCGGGGCGTTGGCCCTCTTCCTCTTGGAAATGGGAATCGTTGCTTCACAACGCCTGTATGACCTGCGCCGTACAGGACTTTTTCTGGTCGGTTTCGGTGTGCTCATGCCCCTACTGTCAGCGAGCCTGGGTCTGGCCGCTGGTGTACTTTCGGGCATGTCCGCAGGTGGGAGCGCTATCCTGGCGACACTGGCAGCCAGCGCCTCCTACATTGCAGCGCCGGCTGCCATGCGAGTCGCGGTGCCAGAAGCAAACCCAACGCTCTACCTCACCGCATCGCTGGGTATCACATTCCCCTTCAATGTCGTCTTTGGCATTCCCATCTATTTTTGGATGACAGCCACCGTTTTCAGCTGGCTACGCTGAGGGGATGCTCGCAAGAAAAACCGAGTTTCTTGGCGATCGATTCAAGCCGGAGTGCCTCGATCAGAAGCTCGGTTTTTGCAAGGCACACCCCTGTCGCGATGAGACGGCCAGTGCCCGCTGCGATGCACCGCCTACCCCGTTGCTAGGATTCTGGGTAGAGTGCCTGCAAATCATCGAAGTAGACCGTGCCCACAGCAGCTGCATTCGTCGGATAATCGAGGACCAGCGCATCGAGCGAAACAGGGAACATGAGCGTCGTGGCGCTGCCCCCAATCGGCTGCACTGGCCAATCGAGCATCGGGTCGAGTGGCGCCACCATGCGCTTCCAGCCTCTGTGCGTCACCTGCCCAAACGAGAACTGCCAGACCTGCCCGGCTGCGTCCTTGACCCATGCGTTGAGAAAACTGCCAGAACCGTCCCCGTAGACCTGCATCTCCAATCGCTCCGGCGTGCCAGCGATGGGTATTGTGCGCA
>CAIRNL010000447.1 GCA_903879975.1 uncultured Chloroflexota bacterium
GACGCCGAGGGAAATGCGGCTTTGACGCAGGAACTCGCTCAAGCACAGCGCAAGTCAGCTTCCAGCCGGCTCTTTTTTTCCATGCGCTATCTCGACCGCGACGGCAGCTACGACAGCGAACGTCACTTGGGGGAAGCCTGGGCGCGGGCGGAGCAGCAGACAGAATTGAATCCACAGCCCTACTTTCTGGACGCCGATCGTCAGAGAGAAGCCGGCATGCAGTTTATCTGGCTGCTGTTCTGGCTGACAGTGGCACTGTGCATTTACGAGATCGTTCAATACTTCAATGAACGCCGTCTGGCGATCCGTGGCACGTTTGTGCTGGCGGCCAGCTTCAGCTTGCTGGTAGTAATTCTGAGTCTTTTTTTGCTGCGGTAGTGCGTTGGGTGCTAAGGGATAAGGTCGAGAGAAACCAGGATTTTGCAAGTTCGCCCTCTCAGCAGCGGCGGTGTCCAAAAACCCTGGTTGCTCGATCTCATCCCTTTAGGATAAATAGGTGCAGGAAGCAAATTCATGTCAGAGAATTTTATGCAGCGACTGTTGGGGCCACAAGGTGCGGAAAGCGGACGGCCACAGGGAATCCTGGCTTCGATCCGTTACTTCTTCTTCCATGAAGAAGCCGAGGAGATCGACACGATCGGCTGGGTCGTGATGATCACCCTGTTGATTGCGTTGCTGACCGTGCAGATGGAGCACTACGGCGCCGAAGGTGGCCAGGCATTGGATCGGGCGCAACAGTATGCGGTTCAGGCGATTGGCGTCAAAGCGCGCGGCGAAACCGTCGCAGGCTATGCCTGGAACGATGCCTATCGACAGTGGCTGGACTGGGAGAGCCAGTCCTCATTGGCAGAACAGCGCGGCGACACAGAGGCGGCCGCCCGCTATCGCGCCGTCCGGGATCGGCTGGCCACGTTGACGCCGCTGCTCTCGCCAGCCTACCTGGACAGTGCCAGCGGCCAACCCGATCTGCGTGCGTTTGAGGCCGATACCTATCTGGTTCAGGCCACGATGCTGCAGGAGCGCTATCTACGCGCCATGCAGATGTACGATGTGCTGATGAGCCGCAGCGACGCATTTGGCAAGCAAATAGTGCTGCTGGGTATTGCGCTGGCGCTGATTGCCCTGGCGCCCAGCAAAGAGCTGGTGCCCAGCCGGTTTCTACGCCGTCTGCCGTTCCTCAGCTCGGTGGGTCTCAGCCTTTTTGTGATTGGATGGGCCGTGCAGATTTTTCTCACCCCGCTGCCGGCCTACGCCGAGGATGCTGTCGACTACTATGCGCAGGGGGTGGGGCTGGCGTATCAGGGCGACCCAGACGGCGCCGTGCTTGCCTTCGACCAGGCCCTGCAGCGAGACCCTGACTACGCGAATGCGTACTATCGCCGCGGCAATGCCAACTTTGCACTGGAAAATTTTGCGCAGGCAGCAGCCGATTATCAAGCTGCCTGGGACGCTGGCCGCGAGGAAGTCAATGTGCTCTGGAACCTTGGCTGGACCCAGTATGTGCTGGGGCAGCAGGCAGAGGCGATTGCCACCACGCAGGAAGCCATTGCCATGGCCGAAGATCAGGAAGCGCTCTATTTCAATCTTGGACTGATGCACCTGGCCGCCGGCGATGTTGCGGCAGGACAGCAGACGTTCAAGACAGGGCTCGAGCGCGCGGCCGGCCGCGTGGAAGAAGCGCAGGCGAGCGGCGGCGAGCCACCCGCTTCCCTCTGGTCGTATTTCACGATTGCGCTGGATGATCTCGATCGCTTTGTTGCCTGCCTGGAAACTGAGGTCTGCAAGACGACGCCGTCCTATGACACGCTGGTAGTCAACGATGCCGTGAAACAGGCTGCCGCCCAAATACGCCTGGAGTTGAAAAATGCTGCCGTTGCACTGGAGTATATGGCAGCGCTGCCGGGTGAAGCCAAAAATGAAGAAATCGGCGCGTTTGAGTTTGGCACAGGCGAATATGATGCAGCCGGCAATGTGACCGGGTTTGTAGCGCTTGGCGACGAGGCTGCCCCACTGCGCTTTGGATTGGCGATCGAAGAAGAATCCAGTCGGACCATCGATGAGAGCTTGATGTTGGCTAGCGACAGCACTGTCCCTGTGCTGGTGCGTTTCCCATACAAAAATGTTCAAGATGGGCAGCAGCTAGTGCTGAAAGTCCATCGGAACGGCGTCGAATCGCCCTGGCTGCGCCTGGTGGAGAACTGGACACTCGGCAGCGCCGGTGAAGCCGTGCTGCCGCTGTCGCCGAGCAGCCAGTTCGCGTTGGCGCCCGGCGACTACCGGCTCGAACTCTACCTGGATGGCCACCTGCTTCAGGAAGGCGCTTTCCAGCTGGGCGAGTAAGAATGGCAGGCGAGCAGGCGGGTGGGTTTTCCTTCAGGGAGCAGGAACTGTAGCAAAGGTAGATGCGGAATCGTCTGAAGATCGAGTGGTTGGAAACCATTGCTATCGTTGCGCTCACGGCGGTGACCGCTGCAGGCGTGTTCCTGCTTGCCAGCGTCACCCTGCTCGCTGCCGGCGAGGATGCGGTGGGCACTTCCTGGGTGGATCCTGACAACCCACAAAACAACAACGCTCGACGGTTCGACTTGGCTGCACTGTGGAGTGTCTTTGTGCCGGGCGATGTCATCACCAGCGCCTATGTCGATCCGGAGGAGAGCGCTGCGTTGGCGTTGGCAAGCCCAAATCGGCGCCCAGGGCTGCGAGCCAGCACGCCCCAGCTGGCGGGAGCGGCAGGGGGCGAGCTGGTGGCGCTGGCTGGCGCGCTACCTGCAGAGGAAGAGGGCGATGTCGTTCTGCCTCCGCCGGGCAGTGGCTACGTCGTCGAATTTACACTCGACCAGGATGGGCTCGGCTTTCGCAACTATGGCTCTCGTTTTCCAGAAGGCGATCTGACACCCGAAGACGTGCGCATGTTATTTGGGGATGAGGTCTGTCTTCAGATCGAAGGGGAGCAGTGTACCCCGACACCGGCCACGCAGATGTGGATCGATACCATGATCGACTATATGCGGGCAGGCCACTGCGCCGGTTTCACGGTCGCAGCCTCACGCTTTCGTCTCGACGAGATGACACCCCTCGACTTCGCCGCTGAAGCCGCCAATCCCTTCGCGATCGACCAGAATGTGCCCATCATGCGCCAGATTGCGCGCGATTGGGTCTTGCAGATAACGCCAGAAGTTGCCAGCCAGACTGTCATCGGCACGCCGCGCCAGATCATCGACCGGCTGCTGGAGGCGCAAGAGCTGGTCGATCTGGGCA
>CAIRNL010000448.1 GCA_903879975.1 uncultured Chloroflexota bacterium
GCGTTGGCACAGACCGGGCAGAGTTGCTGCGGGCGAAGCGCATCCACCAGGGCATCGTTGGCCGGCGCCCGACGACGGAAGAAGGCGCGTAGCCGCTGGCCCAGCGATCGCCCGCCAGCCCCGGCCGGCATCGCGGCCACGGCGCGCATGGCCGTGCGGATCACATCCTGGTAGATGATGGCCGAGCTGAGTGCACTGCCATGCCGCACCAGCAGCCAGGCATGGATGCGACACAGTCCACGCGCTGCGCTCACCTCCCGGCGGATGCGCGGATCATTGACACTCTCCCACAGCATCGCATCGATGTACTTCTCCGCTGCCACGAGCTGGAGTGCGCAAAACGCACACCCACCTGCAGCCATGGCCTCGATAATGTCGTCGTAGTAGGGAATATAGGTCTTGGGTTTGGTCATGGGTGCTGCGATATGAATTGAACATCTCAAACTGCCAATCACACCTTACACTTCAATCACGAGCGGCAATACCATAGGCCGTCGCCCGATCTCGCGTGCAGCAAAGGTACCCAGGGCGTCCTTGATCTTGTTTTCCAGCACCGAGGCCGGCACTTTCTTCTTGATCACCTTGTTGACAGCGTCCTGGGCACGGCGGATCAGGTCTTCCTGCTCGCGCATGTACACAAAACCGCGGCTGATGATCTCCGGGCCGTAGATGACCTCACCGTCAAATTCGTCGACGGCAACGATACAGACGATGAAGCCTTCCTGGCTCAACTGACGCCTATCGCGCAACACCACGTTGCCGATATCGCCCACGCCGAGTCCGTCGACATAGACGTGGCCTGCCTCGACGGGTTCACCTGACCGCGCTGTGATGCGTTCCGTGCCGTCAAAGTGGCCGAATTCCACAGTGCTGCCGTCCTCCAAGATGAAGACATTCTGCTTGGGCAGGCCAAAGCGCTGTGCCAGCCGGGCGTGCAAAACCAGGTGCCGGTACTCGCCGTGCACGGGGATAAAAAAGTGCGGGCGCACCAGGCCCAACATGCGCAGATAGTCGTCCTGGCCGCCGTGGCCGCTGACGTGGACGTTGCCCAGCTCGTGGTAGAGCACGTTGGCGCCCTGGCGGAAGAGATTGTCGACCGTG
Organism: uncultured Chloroflexota bacterium; assembly: GCA_903879975.1. Classification (GTDB taxonomy): domain Bacteria; phylum Chloroflexota; class Anaerolineae; order Caldilineales; family Caldilineaceae; genus Caldilinea. The sequence continues at coordinate 1,102 of CAIRNL010000448.1, forward strand.
CGGTTGAAGAGTTCCTCGTTGCCGGGAATGGGCGTGGCGCTGAGCACAACGGTGTCGCCCTCGCGCAGCACGAGCTGGCGATGGTCGTTGAGGCTCATGCGCACCATGGCGCTGGTCGGCTCACCCTGGCTGCCGGTAGCGACGATGACGACCTCGTGCGCAGGCAGCGATTCCATCTCTCCGGCAGTCAGCAGCTCGTCTTCCTTGATGTCAAGATAGCCGAGCTTGATGGCGATCCGCACGTTGTTGACCATACTGCGCCCCACGACGCCCACGCGTCGCCCGTGGCGGCGAGCCACATTAATGATCTGCTGGACGCGCCCGAGGTTCGAGGCAAAAGTGGCGAGCAGGATGCGACCCTCTGCCTCGTCCATCACTACCTCGAGCATCTCTTCCACGGTTGCCTCGCTGGCCGTCGTGCCGGCATGCTCGGCGTTGGTGCTGTCGGCCATCAGGAGCAATACACCCTCGTCACCCCAGCGCCGCAACTTCTCGCTCTCCGTAGGGCGGCCATCCGCCGGCGTGGGATCAAAACGATAGTCGCTGGTGTGGATGACGCGACCCGCCGGTGTCATCACTGCCACGCCCACGCTGTCCGGGAAGGAATGCGTGGTATGAAAAAACTCCACCGCAAAGGGTTCCAGTTCCACGGCGTCGTCGGCGGTAATCGTGTGCAGATCGGCTTCGGACAGCAGCTTCTGCTCGCGCAGCTTGACCTCCAGCAACCCTTGGGTGAGTGCCGTCGAATAGACCGGTGCGCGCAATCCTTGTTCGATGAAGTAGGAGAGGGCACCGATGTGGTCTTCATGGCCGTGGGTCAGGATGACGCCGCGTACCTGCTCCAGCCGTTCGATCACGTAGCTGCCATCGGGGATCACAATATCGATGCCATGCATCTCGCTCGTTGGGAACATTAGGCCTGCATCGATAATCAGCAGATTCTCCCCTGATTCGAGCACGAGCATATTTTTGCCAATTTCACCCAAGCCGCCCAGTGGGATCACCCTAAGCAACGGGGCTGCCGTCTTTTGTTGTTTCTCTGTCATGTCAATTTCTCTCCTTGAGAATAGATCCTGGCATCTAGCAGTCAGCTCGATTCTCAGAAGAGTGTGAGTTGCGAAGAATCGTCGGCGGCACCGGCGGGCGGTGCGGACGAAGCAGGCTCTGGCGGAGGCACGTAGTCAGGGTCACCGGGATGGGGCACGCCCGCCGGCAGCGCTTCGCCGCGAGCGACTGCCTGATTGGCACGCTGTGCGAGCGCAATAAGCGGGGGCAGCTTGGCCATGTCCGTTTCGAACTCCGTCTGCCACTGCGGGTTGCGCAATGCAGCGGCCGGGTGAAACATAGCCACAGCGATACGCCCGCGACCGATGTTGCGCACCTGCCCGTGTATCCGCGTGATGGAACCATCGGGAAACCAGCGCTTCATGCTGAATCGCCCCAGTGTGACGATGATGCGTGGGTTCACGATGGCGACCTGGCGCTCAAGATACTCAGCGCACGCCTCCAGCTCTGCGGGCAGCGGGTCGCGGTTCTTGGGTGGCCGGCACTTGACCACATTCGTGATGTACACATCGCTGCGCGAAATGCCCAGGCGATCCAACGTCTCCGTGAGATATTGGCCGCTGCGCCCCACAAAGGGCTGGCCCAGCCGCTCCTCATCGAAGCCGGGACCTTCGCCCACCAACATCACGACAGTGTTCAGGTTTCCTTCGCCCGGTACGGCGCGCGTACGACCCACAGCCAGCGGGCAGCGCTGGCAAGCCAGCACCGCTGCCTCCACCTCCTGCATCGCTTGGAGACGCCCAGCATCTGCTGCGCCGGCGTCTGGCGGTAGCACCGCCCGCATCCGCATCCCCTTCTGACTTCATGCTAGAACGGCGCCTGGCGTCCACTTGCCCGGACGACCATTACCGTTCCATGCCTTCTTCTGAGTCATCGAACTATCTCAAATGAGGCAGTCTGCGCCGCCTCAAAATGATCGTTTGTCTGAGCGTCC
>CAIRNL010000449.1 GCA_903879975.1 uncultured Chloroflexota bacterium
GCAGCGGCTCGCTGCTCGACAATACGATCGTCCTCTACGGCAGCGGTGCCAGCACTACCCATAACCCTCATAACCTTCCGACGATGATCGCCGGCGGTGCGAATATGGGGCTCAGGCACTGCGGTTACTGGCGGGACGGCGAAACACGCATGTCCAATGTCTACCTGAGCATCCTGCGCTCGATGGGGATTGAGCAGGAGGCGTTCTCCGACAGCACCGGTACTCTCGCCAACTCGATCTTCAGCAGGGCATAGTAACAAGGAGCGGGCCGGGTGCGCGGGCCTCCGGCCCGCTCCTTCCGGGAAGTGATATGCATCTGTCAGGATGCATTCTGCAGGTCATCATGGGTAGATAATCTGTGAACTGAAAGACTGGTCGCGCACTACCCCGGGCATTCCCTGATGCCAGCGGAGAGTGCGGGCCGGAGGCCCGCGCACCCAGGCTCTTGTCAAGTTTGATTCAGTCTTATTATCAGGAGATAAGCAATGCCTGGCACGTCCCTGATTCGCGGCGATTCCAGTGTGCTGTGTCCCAATGTTGCCTGTTCCGATTTAGATGGATTCGTGCCGGCCATTGGCGTCACCATGATGCTGTTGCTCCTCTGCCTGCCGGTGTTTGCGCAATCCCCCGGAGCCAGTCAGCCGGGTGATCCGCGCAATATCAAAAACGGTCTGGCCATTCCCGATGAAGGATACAGCGATCAACCCTATGTGGTCATTACCAAAGATGGCGGATGGCTGTGTGTGATGACTACGGGGAGTGGTGTAGAAGGCGAGGGTGGCCAGCATATCATCGCCGTCATCAGCCGTGACAAAGGGCGTACCTGGTCGGCGCCAATTGATATCGAACCCGCTACCGGTTTTGAGGCTTCCTGGGTCGTGCCGTTCAAAGCGCCTTCTGGCAGGGTCTATGCCTTCTACACCTACAATAAAGCTAATATCCGCGAAGTCCCCAATGCTGCCGGCGTAAGCAAGCGGGTAGACACACTGGGTGTCTATGCTTTCAGATTCTCTGACGACAGCGGGCGCACATGGTCAAAGGAGCGCTATCAAATTCCGATGCACGTTACGGCAGCCGACCGTGATAACAATTTCGGTGGAGAGACGCTCTTTTTCTGGGGTGTCAGCAAACCAATCATTCATAAAGGCGCCGTCTACTGGGGCTGGAATCGTGTCACGCGCTGGGGAGTGCCGGGGACACTGGTCCGATCACAAGGCCATTTCATGCGTGGTGAAAATCTGCTGACCGAAAAAGATCCCGCAAAATTGCGCTGGAAAATTCTGCCTGAAAGTGATGAAGGCCTGCGTGCGCCCAAAGGTCCGATTGCCGAGGAGATCAATCTGGTCAGTATGAGCGATGGGTCGCTTTATGCGACTTATCGCACCATTGATGGTTATCTTTGCCACACTTACAGCCGTGATGATGGACGAACGTGGACAGCGCCGGCCTATGCCACTTTTGCCAATGGCCGTCCGATCAAACACCCGCGTGCTTATGCTCCGGTCTGGAAAGTGAGCAATGGCAAATATCTGCTCTGGTTTCACAATCACGGTGGCGAACAGGTGCATACGGATGAATGGGGCAAGGGCAGTTATTACCAGAGCCGCAATCCGGTTTGGATTTCCGGTGGTGTCGAGCGTAACGGTCGTATCGAATGGTCAGAGCCGGAGATTTTGCTCTATGACGATGACCCGAAAGTGCGGATGAGCTATCCCGATCTGATCGAGGATGGCGGCCATTATTACATCACCGAAACACAGAAGAGCATCGCACGCACCCATGAGCTTGACGCATCATTGCTCGAGAGCATGTGGCGGCAGGCAGAGCGGAAGGATCTTGCCACGCGTGGCCTGGTGCTGCACCTCAGAGACAAAGAGACCAGAGTCAATACATCATTTGAGATGCCACGTCTGCCCGCGCTGCATAGCGGTGGTGGCTTCACAATTGAAACCTGGCTGAAGATGAAGGAGCTCTCGCCGGGACAGGTTATCTTTGATTCCCGCGACGCCACTGGCAAGGGCATTGCGCTGACTGTTTCTGACCGGTTTACACTGCGACTGACGCTCAGCGGTGAGCAGCGGACCTCGACGTGGGACAGCGATCCCGGAACCTATCCTGGTTCGCTCAAAGTCAATACCTGGCAGCATGTTGCGGTTATTGTCGATGGCGGACCAAAACTGATCACTTTTGTCGTCGATGGAGTCCTGAACGATGGTGGCGCGGCGCGGCAATACGGTTGGGGACGCTTTGATGCAATGTTGCAAGAGGTGAACGGCCAGCGCCAGATCACTCTCGCACCCAGGCTGTGGGGTGAGGTCGGGGCTCTTCGGATCTATGAGCGCCCACTACGCGTCACCGAGGTCATCGGTAACTTTCGTCATGACTCAACAAAAATCAAACCCGGCCGGCGTTCCTGAATAATTAACTCCGGAAACTATACCTGCGTGCATCCGGCCGGGTATCATTTGGTAACCGGCCCACCTCTTCATTCGGGGAGCAACTCCAATCCCGCAATTTTGTCATCCATGCTGAGCCGCACACGAAGCCGTTGATGTTTGCCGCTACCGGTAATGCGGTATTGGCGATACGAATAAACACCGTCTTCTTCAGTACGTCCGACAAGCGTCACGGCGGTGATCTCGCCAAGTGATTTCAAGGCAACGCCAATTTGTCTGAACTTGTCAGGCAGCAGCTCGGTGCGTGCTTCTGCCGTGAAGACATTGGGTGCCGCCGCGCCATTGACAGCGCGTCTCAACAGGTCCTTGAGCACGGCGCTGACCTTTTCAGAGCGCATCCGCTCGTCTGGCGATACCAGCCGCGCGTCGTAAAGCGCCGCCATGCCGTGTGCCAGTCGTTCAGGGTCCGCCTGGGCGAGGTTGGCAAGGACGAGGACAGTCAACTTGTCATCGACGTACCGGGCAATGAAGCTTTTGAAACCCTGCCATGAACCTCCATGTTCGATCAGTCGATGCCCGTTGGCCTCTCGCAACATCCAGCCAAATCCGTAAGGACAGGTCTTGCCATTATTCAGTTTTACGGGCGACCAGCTTTGTTCAAGGCTCGATCTTTTGAGCAGCTTCTCGCCATACAACGCAGCATCCCATTGTGCGAGGTCATAAATTGTCAGATACAGACTGCCGTCCGCTGTGGTGTTGGTCGTTGGCGCAACCCATTCCTGATGCTTTAATTGGCCATTGACGAGGCGATAACCGGATGAGCGATTGGGTATGATGTCGGCTTCGCTGATGATGCGTGCCGTCGTCATCCTGAGCGGTTTGAAAATGCGCTCGTGTAAGAACTCACCGTAAAACCTGCCAGTGACCTTGCTGATCAGGATGCCAAGCATCACATAACCCAGATTGCTGTAGCTCCACCGTTCACCCGGCTGAAAGGCGAGCGGGATGGCGGCGGCCTGTTGCAGCAGCTCCTCTTCAGTGAAATCGCGGCGGAAATCGAAGTCTGGCGGGTAATCGGTCGTGCCCGCGGTGTGCGTCAGCAGGTGGCGAATGGTGATCTTCTGCCAGTGGTCAGGCGCAGAGGGGAAATACCTGGTGATCTTGTCATCGAGTGACAGTTTGCCGTCTTCGACCAGCAGCATCACTGCGGCAGCGGTGAACTGTTTGCCGATCGAGCCGGATTGAAAAACGGTTTCGGGTTTGACTGCTGCCTGATGCTCGATGTTGGCCAGGCCATGGCCTTTGGCATAAATGATCTTACCGTCCCTGAGAATTGCCACCGCCACGCCCGGGATTTGCTGCTTCTCCATTTCGGTTTTGAGATATGCCTCGATTTTGGCGAAGGCGTTATCCTGTGCACGGCAGGGTAGAGTGACCAGTAATGCCGTGAGGAGCAGTCCTGACAGTCGTATGAAAACCTTATAATACCCGGAGTTTGTTGCCATCATCGTCGTTCCTGTTGTTTGATTGTACTGTCCACGGCCACGCCTTCGATGTTCGTCTCACCGTTAAGGTATAACTCTGTGGATCTGATCAGTGCGTGTATCGCGCTGCAGCGTTAGCCAGCGGCGACAGCCATAAGTATGAAACCAGCGCTCGGTGCTGAGACCTTCAATATTGTTGCGCATAAATGCACGGTCGAGGTCGCGGGCTTCGGCATCGGTGATCGTCTCCGGTACGACAGGAATTTCACCGTAGACAAATTCCTGAATCGGCCGCGCGCCACAGTGAGGGCAGGGAATTCGGATGTTCATGGATTGTTCCTCAGTGCGTGCCCGCTGATCCGCGATCCGCCATCGTTCGATCTTGTGCAAAACGATTGAGTGAGAACGGCGCAATCAGCTGAGGTGTTCTGCCGGTGGCAATCAATTCCGCCATCTGTTCGCCGCCTGCGGGGATCGCTTTGAAACCCCAGGTGCCCCAGCCCGTCGTCAGGTAAAAGCCCGGCACACCTGTCTCACCCATGACCGGCGAATAATCGGGGCTCATATCGCAGACGCCGGTCCATTGTCGCAGGATCCGGAGATCACGCAGAAATGGCAGCAGCGTCAGCGCGCGAAACGAACAGCTTTGCAGAAAGTGATACCCGGATTGATATGAATAACCCGGCTGCCGATCGATTTCGGCACCAATCAGCATTTCGCCGCGCGCCGTTTGCGAGACGTAAAACAGGAGGTTGGAGGAGGCCACCATCTGATCGAACGCCAGCGCATAATGATTCGTCACGAAGGCTTGCAACGGATGAGTGCGGATCGGGAGTCGCACGCCGGCCATTGCCGCCAGCGCGGTGACGTGCCCGCCGACTGCCGAGACGACGAGCCCGGCCGCAATCGGACCACGCTCCGTCTCCACTCCGATAACGCGGTCGCCGTCGATCAGCAACCCTGTCACCGGTGTGCGTTGATGGACGTGAACACCACGCCGCATTGCGCCTTCAGCCAGCGCCCAGACAACACGATCGTGACGCGCGGTGGCGCCGTCGAGGTGATACGAAGCGCCGAGCACCGGCCAGATGCCACCACCCGTCAGATCAACCTGCGGGCAGATTTCCCTGATCTGCGAGGGGGTAACGAATTCGGTGCGTGCACCAAATGCCGTATTGACCTCCGCCCGCGCACGTTCGGCCCGCACACCTGCCTCGGTATGCGCAATCCACAACAGCCCTTTCCTTTGATGCATCATCCAGCGGTCGGTCTCGGCTTCAAGGTGCTGATAGAGCTCGATGCTGCGTTGGTAAAAACGCACTGCTTCGGGGATACCATAATTTGAGCGGATGATCGTCGTGTTGCGGCCTGAATTGCCCGCGCCAATGTAGCGACTTTCGAGCACGGCAATGTTGGTGATGCCGTGTCGTGTCGCCAGATAATAGGCGGTTGCCAGACCGTGCCCGCCTCCGCCGACAATCACCACGTCGTAGCTGCGTTTCGGCTCATGCCATTGCAATTCAACTTTTCGTTCGACGAATTCGTTCATGCCAGACGCTCCTGCAAATCGGCCATGAATGGCGCCGGCACGATGAATAAAACGCGATCTGCTTCAAGGTACAACTTCAGCGGCAGGCCCGCGACTGCGCCCTGGGCAAAAGCCGGGCGTTGACGTGGCAGTTCCCACTCACATGCACGTTCAAGAAAATCGAGGGCTTCGGCGGCCGTCAGCCAGACCGATGCGAAGCCGGTTTCAGCCACGACAATCGCGTGCGGATCGTGCGACAGAATGAGGTCAGCTCTGAAGTTACCCACGACCAGCAATTCATCAGGCGCAACGTGCAGCACGAGCATGTCGGCAGGCCAGACGGTCGCTTCCAGCGCCGTCGGTGTGGTCACTACTCGCGTTGCCATCATTCGTTCAAGCGCGGGCACGAGTTCCCTCCGGGTCATAAAATGGCGTCGGCACGCGGCGCACGATTCGTCCATTGATCATTACTTCGTTTGGCAATGCCCCATCAAACAGATTCAGCCAGCCGAGCATGACGCTTTTGCCGAGTATGGGTGACCATGTACTGGAGGTTATGTAGCCTGCGTATTCGCTGCCGTGCCAGAGCACTGCCCCTTCCGCCGGTGCGTCACCCTCCATCTCAAAGCCGACAAGCTGGCGATTGAGCGGAATTTTGTTGGTGCGCAAGACTGCCTGCCGGCCAACAAAATCCGGCTTGTCGAGCCTGACTGCCCAATCGTGATGCAGGCGGCGTGGCGTCGAATCGAAATCCGTATCCTGCCCGATGATGAGATGGCCCTTTTCCAGACGTAGCTTCAGCAATGCTTCCAGTCCATGCGGTCGAATGCCAAGCTCTGCACCGAGTGCGAGCAGTTTGCGCCACAATGTCACCGAATCTGCGGCCGCGTGATGCAATTCATATGACAGTTCACCGGTGAAGCTCAGGCGAAAGACGCGACAGGCAATGTCGGCCACCGTTGACTGCTGGTGATGCAAATAGTCCGGCGGATCAACCAGCCCGGCCCTTTCGAGCAGTTCCTTCGCCCGTGGCCCGGTGACATTGATAGCCCCGAGCGACATCGTTTGATTCAGAATGCGCACGTCCAGACCCCATGATTCCGCCCAATCACGTACCCATAATTCGGCAAACGTTGCCCCACCGCTCGTGAAGGTCAGCGTGAAACGCGTTTCATCGTCGCGGGCAATCATCCCGTCATCCAGCACATAGCCGCGATCATCCAGCAGTAACACGTAACGCATTCGTCCGTCTTTGATGGTCGCGACTTTGGTTGGATACAATCGTTCGAGCAGTTCCAGCGCATCCGGCCCTGAGAGGATCATTTTGCCGAGCGTGCTGACATCACCGATCGAGACAGCTTCGCGCACCGCTGTGTATTCGGCCTGGACATCGCCATAATGCCACGGTCGCCACCATCCGCCCATTCGCTCCATCTGCGCACCAAGGAGGCGATGCTCACTGTCGAGCGCCGTCCGTGGTGTTGGCTGATGAAACATTCCCGCCGCCGCTTCGCCCATCGTCAATTGGCGCGTCACGGGACGTGCGGTGAAGGGTGGTTGCAGCGCTTTACCATTGCCGGCGAGAAAGCTGCGAATGTGCGGAGTGCAGACCGCGCCCTGGCACGTGCCAGTGCCCGCAAGCGTGGCGCGTTTGACCAATTCAAGCTCGTGAAAGCCGCGCGCACAAACGGAAGCGAGATCATCAACCACGACGTTGGAGCAGTGGCAGACGATGCCCGCGCGCGGGCAAGGTGGAATGTCCGAAGCCATCGCGGCATCGCCAACGACCCGGACATTCAATCCTCCAGCCATGCGCGCCAGCGTATCCCGAGGCTGCAGGCCCAGCCCGACGGCGACGGTATCACATTCGATGCGCCGCTCGTTGCCGGCTGCCTCGCGCACGACAACGGCAGTGACCCGCGTCGTCCCGTCAAAACCAAGGATCTCACCGTCGACATGTTCGACAATATGCCCGGTGATCAGGTTGTCAGGCGGCGTGCCAATGGCGACGATTCGACCGAGGTCAAGGCCGGCGGTGACGAGCTGCGTGGCGGAACGGGCCGTGACAATGCCTGACAGGTGATTGCCAGGGGCGACCGGATGAATCTCTGCTGCCCCGGTCGCGACAATGATCTCCTCGCGCGGATGGACGTGCAGCATTCCCTGATCGGTTCGCGCAACGATGAGCGGGCCGGGGTAGATACCAATCACTTCCGCACCTTCATTGGCTTCGAGCGTAATGACGTCTTTGCCCGCAATGCGGGCGTGGCTGGCGGCGGCCTGCCCTGCCAAACCCTGCCCGATCACCGCGATATCGCAATGCAGATTGCGTGCGGCAGTGATCGCTGACTGTGCCACACCGTCTGGCAGGGGTGGCAATTCATCGATTGTCTGCCGCTCAATGACCATTCCCGCCTGCGCTGTTGTCTGACACGCGCGTATGTACGAAACTCCATCCACTGTCGCCAGGCAGTGCGGGCAGTCACCCGCCAGGCACAGACAGCCGCCGAACGAAAACCCCGCACGCAACATCGCGACGAGCAGACTGTCGCCCGCAGCAAATTCAACCGGCCGGCCATCAACCATCATTGGTGACGTTCTCGTCTCACTCATAATCTGCCATTGAAACCAGCTGTGTCACCGCCCGGTCGCCTGACGCAAGACGCGCATGAAATTGCCGCCGAGAATTTTACGGATATGTTGTTCGCTGTAGCCGCGTTCGAGCAGGCCTTTGGTGATTTTTGGCATGTCGCTGACATCGTTCATTCCTTCCGGCGTGGGGATCGTATCCAGATCACTGCCGATGCCGACATGATCAATGCCAGCGATTTTGACAGCGTGGTCTATGTGATCGAGCAGTCGTGCCAATGGCGGCCGCGGAATGCCGGGATCTTCGAGAAGTTTCAATCGTTCAGCCGCCACACGGTCGAGATCTTCGGGCGGGATCGCCTTTTTCTCATTGAGCGTGGCAAGGATGTCATTCTGTCTGGCATTCATCGTGTCGAGATACCGCTGATCGACGAATCCGGAAAAGAAATTGATGCCGATGACCCCATCTTTCTGCGCGATCGCTCGCAGCGCCTTGTCCGACAGATTACGCGGATGATTGCAGAGCGCCAGACACGATGAATGCGAAGCAATCACCGGTTTTGTCGAGACTTCCAGCACGTCCATCACTGTCTCTTCCGAGACGTGGGAAACATCCACGAGCATGCCCAGCCGGTTCATTTCGCGCACTACTTCTCGTCCAAAATCATTCAGCCCGCCCCAGCGCGCTTTGTCTGTTGATGAGTCAGCCCAGTCGTTAGTATTTGAATGCGTCAGCGTCATATAGCTGACGCCGAGCCGATGAAACATTCGCAGCAGCGCCAGATCATTCTGAATCGCGTGGCCGCCCTCGATGCCCATCAGCGCGGCAAGCCTGCCCGTTGCGGCAATGCGTTCGATATCGGCAGCGTGGCGCGCAAGCTCGATGCGGTCAGGGTATCTCGCAAGCACGCCATACATCGCATCTATCAATTGCAGCGTGCGGCGGGCAGCGTGATGTGGCGCATACATCGGATCCGGCCAGATGGCAAAGAACTGTGCGTCGATCCCGCCAGCTTTGAGGCGAGGAAGATCGGACTGGCCGTCCTTTGACTCCACGCCAAGGTCTGCTCCCTTTATCAGGACACGCTGCAATGTGTCCATATGAGTGTCAATCACCAGCGCACGGCGATGCAGATCGGCCGCCTGCCGTTCAAGCCCCGTCGCTGATTGCTGGCTGGAAACTGTAACGAAGCAGATCATGGTCAACAGCAGCAGTAAGGCAAAACGGTTCATGCTTTTCCCTTAATATCATTTGATCGTCACCTCACGCACGAAGCGACTGACGAGCATTATGCGGAAATAAATCACATGCCAGACCCGGTCATCGATCTTCCCCTGATGGTGAAGATGATTTCTTCATCGTGAGCTCACGGTCAGCACCGCTTCTTTACCTGTCACCGACAATAACGGATGTTTGACCAGCACACGAAACTCATAGCTTTGTCCGTCGCTGAGTCCGTTGATCTCGGCGGAGAATTCTCCGGTGGTGCTGCGCGGCGTCAGATTGGTAGTTTGCCACGGACGCGAAGTGAATTCTGTCGCCTCGGGTTTGATACGATACTGCGCACCGACTTCGACTGATGAGGCCTTTCCCAGATCATCCAGACGGCCGGTGACAATAACGCTCCTGCTCGCAGCATTCCATTTTGCCGTCAGTGTCTCGATACGCGGTGGCGTCACCCCCTCTCTGGCATTGGTGATTTTGACGACTACCGGATTGGGCCATTGATTGTTAGTGTAAAGTCGCTGCGCTTTCCACGCGGTGATTTTCAATCCTTCCGCCGTCTGTTCCCACTTTGCGCGAGGGTTGATTTGCGGGCGATATTCAACGATTTCTCCCGTTTGCCCGAGGACGCTCACTTCGGTGCCGGCTGTCATCGCCACTGATTTGAGCGTGAAGCTTTTTGGTTCGGCGTATTTCCACGGATCAGTAACTATCGCATAGACCGTGTTGCCGTTGCGCGTCAGCCAAATACCCTCTTCGTTGGTCACAACCCACGGACGCACGTTGTAGATCGCTTCACGATTGACGAACATCCACAACGCCACTTCGCGTAATCGATCCTCCTGTTCGATTGGCAACTCGCCATTCGGCTTTGGCCCGACATTGAGCAGCAGATTACCACCCTTGGCACGCGTTTCGATCAGTGTGCGAATCAGGGACTGACCTGATTTATAAGTCTCATTCGTTGGTTTGTAGGGCCATTCCGTGCCCATCGTCAGATTGGCTTCCCACGCACCCGTCAGCGGCAGTCCGGGAATGAATTGTTCGGGAGTTTCAATCGCTCCACGGGTGACGACAATGCTCGGATCGATCTCCCAGCACAGCTCGCGCAGCCCCTCTGCCGGACCGTCAATGAAAAAGAGATCGATCCTGCCGAACTGCGTCAGCAATTCACGGATTTGCGCTTTGTCATATTCCATCAGCGCCGGGATCTCCTGCGGTGTTACACCTGGATGCGGCGAGCGATTGATCGGCTTGTTGTGTTGATGCAGCCACAAAAAATCATCCGGCGAAAAATAGAAGCCGATGGCGATACCTTGCTTGCGAAATGCCGCGACCAGTTCTTTTTGCAGATCTTTGCCGTATGGCGTGTTCACCACATTGAACGGCGTCGTTTTCGTCTCCCACATGCAAAAGCCCGCGTGATGCTTCGAAGTGAAGACCACGTACTGCATCCCGGCAAGCCTCGCCAACTCTGCCCATTCGTCGGGATTGTATTTACGCGGGTTGAAAAGCCTCGGTAATTCGGTGACATAACGCTCGACGTAATCCTTCGATGCTCCCGCCAGCGAATGGCTGATGACACCGCCGAGCGTCCCGTCGACGTTCCAGTGAATGAACATCCCAAAGCCGAGATCACGAAACCATTCGAGGCGCTCGGGCCTGTTTTGCGCCCCAACCGGAGAAAGGCAAAGAGTGAGTGTCAGCAATAGCGCTGTTGCCAGTCGTAATGCCCTGATTGGCAAAAATGTTCGTTGTTTTGTCATGTTTTTATAACCGGCCACCGCTGCGTGGCCCATAGATCGGTAATGGCTTACCTGATTCCAAAGCACCCAGGTCAGGTGCTTTGCCCGTATAATCATCATTCAGATTTGGCAAGCGACAGCCGGCATCGACGGCCCTGCTCTCCGGCCTCAAACCAAAATCCATGTCCCCGACTTCGTAAACTTTGTGCGGCTGGGCCGGATCAGGCGGACGAACGTTTTTGAAAATGTCGTAATCCACCACCAGTCCGTGTGTCTCCTGTCCGGTCGCGCGCGAAAAATCAGCCAGTGTACGAAAGTTTTCGGCATCGGCATTTGTCAGGGTGTAATCCTGCAGCACCCCGCGCGCCGGGGCCTTCCAGACTATCTGGGGTACATCACTGCCATTCAGGCGGTAGCCGTTGTAATCAAATGAGGTGTACGCCGTGTACGTCAGGCTGCCAAGCACCGGTTTTTCGGGATGATTGGTTCCCATCGTCAGATTATTGCGATAATGCCCGTTGGAATAGCCGCGCACATAGCTGTTCTCGCCAATAAAAGTGTTGTGAAATACCAGCAAACCAGCGGGGTTCCCTCCGCCGGTTTTGATCGTGCCCCCCGCCGCCGGAAGGATGGCGACGTTATAGAGAAGATTACGATAAAAATATGCCGGGCCACCAAAGACAGGCTGCGCGCTCAATCCGTGTTGCGCCGCATTAAAACCGCGATTGCGCGCAACACGAATGTTATGCACACCACCATCCGCCTCGATGAAATCATCGATCATCAGGTGAATATCGTTGTTATAAATGTCGATGGCCACCGCCTTCTGTTCCTGCTTCTCCGGCGGAATACCGTAAGTGCTGATGCAGACGCCGTCGTGGAAATAGGCGATGTAGTTATGGCAGATAACGTGACCCTGTCCGTATACCTTAATCGCGTAATATGATTTCAACTGCGTCGGTTTGTATTTGCCCCAATGTGACCAGCCAATGATGCGGTTGCGGTCATCTCGTCCCAACAGGACGTTATCGGCGATGTAGAAATTCTTTGAGCCTTCGTATTCATTCATGACTGCAACGCCGACGTCTTCAATGCGACAATGGCGAATGACGAGGCCGCTGCATCCAAGCAATTCCTTGTGTCCGGCATAAAAGGCAACATCGGTGTTGCGAATGGTAATCCCTTCAAAGTAGTTGTAATCCGCCCCCATGACATCAAAGAGGCGAAAGCAGCCGTTTCCGTCAAAGATGACTTCACCATCGCCGGCACCTTTGATGACGATCGGTCTTTCCGGTGTTCCATCGCGTGTCAAAATGTATGTGCCGTCAAACGGAACTCCGTAAGGCGTGACGTAATCCATCCGGTCGGCTTTGTACAGTCCTGCATGCACCAGAATGATATCGCCCGGCTGCACCGGTCGCGTATGCACGACATCCCAGTCACCGAGGCCGGGGCCGTAGTAGGCCTCTTTCAACCCCTTGAATGAGGGCTCCTGTTTGGGGCCTTCGTAATCCGGGGGATAAACGTGCAGTGTGCGTCCACCGCTGTATTCCTGCGGTATGCCGCGCGTCCTGACGGTCACTTGTTGTATGGCCTTTCCGCTGACGCCATCGGGATCGCTCATCGTGAAACGGCACTCATAAGTCGTTGCTTCATCAACATCGAGGATCGAACCGGCAAACATACGCGGAGTCCGGTATTCGAGAAATTCCCGTGCACGCCAGACTTTTTCGTCGCCGATTCGCAACAGCGGCATTGCCTCGTGCCATTGCAGTTCTCCCGCTTGGCGATACTGCACGGCGACGGTTGCATTGTGGTTGTCGTCGCCCGTGATCTTCCATTCAAACCCGAGGTTGTGAAGGGTGGCCGGCTCGACAATGAACTCTCCGGCCGTTACCCCGTTGCCGGTTTGCCCCTGAATCGTCAACCCGGCCAACGCCAGGCAAAAGAACAAGCATAACAGCCGCATGCACAATGCCTCCTGAAACTTTGATGTCGGGACGCTCTCTGTCAATGTGTTTGTCAGGACAGTTTGGCGAGCCCGTAAACTGCTCACCGTCAAGGCAATAAATGACAAAAATGTCTTAAACTCGCTGCCACTAAAAGTGGTGATGTGACTCGTTAACCGAATGCACAAGCTGCTTCATCAAACACTGTCAAAATTGAGGATGCGCAGTATAGCACTTTTCAATTGCATCGTCTCCATTCAGCATCGGACTGAGTTCGGAGCCACTTCTTCAAAGACGACGCTGCTTTTTCAGCGACCGTAATTCCTCATGAGCAGTTTTCTGCAAGGCGGCCGCCTGCTCCGGCGTCAGGCCGAGTTCGGAGGCAGCATGCTCTTCGCGGCCCAATGAACGCGGGTCGATTTCAGTAATGGCTCCGAAAATCATCAGTGCTTCAAGGTAATAGCCCGCCACGCTGGCGTGGTAATGATCCCTGCCCCAGAGATTGAGCTGACCCGGGGTGAGGCCATCATACGGGTTGGGATCGGCCACGCCGGTTTTAATGGCGCGGTTCCAGGCTTCGCCCACCGGGATCACCTGACGAATCAGAGGGGCGCTCTCTTGCAGTGCAAGGTCGTAACCACGACGAATATCGAGAGCCATCTTCTCGATCGGCTGTCCGTACCAATATCCCTCTTTCGGATAGGTCTGATCCGCACGCGACCACGTGGCGACGAGCCGGATGTCAGCTTTGGGGTTATGGCCGCGCAGCAGCTCGGCGAGGCCTTTCGCCGCCCGCGCATGAGTGGTCGCATCGCCCGGCTTGTCCTTGTCGAGCAGACTGTGGCCTTGCAGTAACACGTAATCCCAGGATTGCCCGATGACTCCGGCCTTTTCCCTGAGGTGAAATTCCAGATTCCTTCCCGGTGAAGTTTCCAGCGAGACATCGAAATCACGCCGGGCCTGCGTGACAAACGCCTTGAAAATGGCAGGTACGCCACCGATGGCGTTGCCGTTGAGATCGGTGACGGTGTTCGATCGCCAACCCATGACCGGCGTACCGGCGCCAAATGTAAAGCTGTTGCCGATAAACAGAATCCGTGGTGCGCCTTTTTGGGCCGCAGCGGCCATTTTCTCCTGCGCAGATGGGGCAGGCATGGTGTACCACGACAGGGCTGACAGCAACAGGCAGAGCGTCAATAACGAAGTGTGAGTTGCAATGGCGCGAAACTTGTTATTCATAGTCTTCATTCCAGTCTCCATCAGCAGGTTACTACATTCAAAGCACTTCAGATTGATCTCACACGAAGCCACGAAGGGATGATGCTGAATCAGTTCGCCAGCCTGAAGAGGGGCAGGCAGGCGGCGGTGATCTCTTCGATGTGACGACTGTCAGTACCGCAGCAGCCACCCATGACATTGAGATGCTTCAACTGATTGTTCCTGAGTGCGGCGTACTGACCTGCAAGTTCGGCAGGATTTCCGGCATCGAGTTCCGGAGCCTCGTTCAATTCCACGTGGCTCATCCGCGAGGCGTTGGCGCGAAGTCCCCGAATACGGGCAGTCCATGGCCGATCACCTTGCAGGACTTTCTTGAAGTGGTCCGGATGGGCGCAGTTGATCATGAAATATGCGGGATATCCATCTGTAGCGTCATCTACCTGGTTGATCGCGTCTTCAAGTGTCTGCCCGGTTGGCAGGCATCCATCAGTTTCGAGGGTAAATGAAATGACGACCGGCATTTTGGCGCTCCTCGCTGCCCGTGTGATGCCGATCGCTTCTTTGGCATAGTTCATGGTTATGGCCGTGACAAGGTCTGCCGAAGTGCCGGCAAATGTTTCAATCCGGGGGAGGTGGTAATGCTCGGCCTCGATTTCCGTCATGGCGGAATCGGGGACATAACCGTCACCACGAGGACCAAGGCAGCCACTGATGATGATTGGTGTTGGTGCTGTTTCGTCCTCTGCCCGGATCTCTTCGAGAAGGCTGACCGATTGGCGGGTGACCTCAGTGAGGTCATCCGCGCTGTAGCCAAGCTTTTGTGCCCAATCGGAGCTGGCACGCCACGTCGCCGTCTCAAGAATCAGCCCGACGTTGAATCTCCTCGCCAGTGCGCTGTATGAACGGAAGTATTTCCTGAGAACTTCCTCACCTTCGCGCGTCCTGAGGAGGTGAAAGGCCGCAAAACAGGGCAACTCCCGGCCTTCGAGGAAGATGAGGGTGGTTTCGATGCCACCATCAGTCATGAAAAAGCTCTCGCCGAGTTGAGGTAGCGCGTTCCTGTATTTTGCCATACCGGTTTTATCTCCTCGTGGTGTCAGTGCCGCGACTGGATATAAACAGCCAACATTGAAACAGCCAACATTGAAACAGCCAACATTGGCACTCGTCTCCGATTCGCGGCCACACCACCGCTCCGTGTCCCAATGTTGCTTGTTCCGCTTTAGGTGTTTGAACTGAACCGTCAGCGAGCGGTCGCAGCCAGGCGCAGGGATTATACAGATATGGCTCGCGCATTGGAACTACTGCCGGGTAATCTCACGCTGGCTTCACCTGTCTGCGGATCTCATTTGGGCACGTTGTGGGAAGTTTATGTACGCTGGAAATATAAGCTGGTATATTGCAGCATGTATTGAAAGATTTGATTGAGAGGGACAATGTCAGGTAAGTCAGGTGAATCAATAATCGGCGCAATTGAGGCCGGTGGGACAAAGTTTGTCTGCGCTGTGGGGAGTGGGCCTGGTGAGCAGTTGCTGGCACGGGAGTCGTTTCCGACAGGTGATGATCCGGGAGCGCTGCTCGACGCCGTAGCCGGGTGGTTCAGGAAATGTGAGGCGGAATTTGGTTGCATCGAGGGGGTGGGGATTGCGTCATTCGGGCCGGTTGACCTCGACACAGCGTCGCCAACCTGGGGCTATATCACCTCGACACCGAAGCTGGCGTGGCAGTATACCGACCTTGTTGGAGGGGTACGGAGACGTCTGGGTGATCTGCCAATCGGCTTTGACACGGATGTCAACGGCGCAGCGCTCGGTGAGCGTGACTGGGGGGCGGCGCGCGGGCTCGATGACTTCATCTACCTGACGATTGGGACGGGGATAGGTGGGGGTGGGATGATTGGCGGGCGAATGATGCATGGACTGCTCCACCCGGAGATGGGTCACATGGTATTGCCGCGAATTGCCGGTGATGACTTTGCCGGTGTCTGTCCGTTTCACGGGGGGTGCTGGGAGGGGCTCTGCACCGGGCCGGCGATGAATGCACGGGCCGGGGCACCGGCAGAGAGCCTGGCTGCCGATCATCCGGCATGGGAGCTGGAAACGCAGTATATCGCCTATGCGCTGGCGAACATCATTTATGCCGTCTCCCCGCGGCGGATCATCATTGGTGGCAGTGTCCGTAAAGCGGGCCGGCTGGGGGAGGAGCGCTTCTTCCGAATGGTTCGCGAGAAGGTGCAGGGTGTGCTCAACGGCTACCTTGGTTCACCAGCGCTGAGTACGGGCATTGATGATTTCATCGTCCCGCCACTGCTGGGAGATGACGCCGGGGTCTGCGGCGCGATTGCCCTTGGTCAGCGGGAATTGTGAGGAGAGCGACGATGAGAATTGCCGGAATCAATTTCGATCACTTCCACATGGGAGATCTGTTGCGAATGGTCGCCAGCCATCCGCGAGCGGAGATCGTCGGGATCTGCGATGAAGATCGGTCCCGAATGGCCGGAGCTATTGCCAATTTCTCGATTCCTGATGAGCAGGTCTTTACCGACTACGCTGAATGCCTTGAGCGGGCACGGCCGGATCTGGTGATTCTCTGTCCGGCAACCGCGGGGCATGCGGAATGGGTGCAGAGGATTGCACCATTCGGCGTTGACATCATGATGGAGAAGCCAATGGCGGCGTCGTTGGCCGATGCCGATGCGATGATTGCCGCGACGCAGGCGACCGGCCGCCTGCTGGCGATCAACTGGCCGCTGGTCTGGTCAGCCTCCCATCGACTGGCAAAGCGGCTCTGCGATCAGGGGCGAATTGGCGAGGTGACTGAAGTTCACTATTACGGCGGCAATCGCGGGCCGCTCTATCATCTCGCCGACAAGGTCGAGGTGACCGAAGATGAGGTGCGTCGTCGCAAACCGGAGAGCTGGTTTTACAAGAGGGCACTCGGCGGAGGCTCGCTGCTCGATTACCTTGGCTATGGGACGACACTGGGAACGTGGTTTCACAATGGTCGTGCACCACTCGAAGTCATGACGATCACCGACGAGCCCGTGGGGATCGAAGTCGACGAGCACAGCATCACCGTTGCACGGTATGCAAGCGGCCTCTCGAAGTTTGAGACCCGCTGGGGAACCTTCACTGACCCGTGGAATCATCAGCCGCAGCCAAAATGTGGTTTCGTCATTGTCGGCAGCGAGGGGAC
>CAIRNL010000450.1 GCA_903879975.1 uncultured Chloroflexota bacterium
TGCAGGGCGATGTTGCTCCATCCACAGAAAACGTGCCGGCAGGTAGGCGGTGTGCAGAAGGCACCCTGTGCGATCGTGGAGATCCTGTTCGCCTTCCGGCCCTAACGCCAGGCGCAGTGTGGCGACTGTATCGCTGCAGCTAGGTGCAGCGTAGGTCAATACCGGTGTTGTGGGTACGCCGGCTGCATCAACGCCCAGCATATTCGTGACAAACGTGCAGGCGGCCACGGCACGAACCTGCATGCTGCGCGCAGCCAACTGCGCCCCCACCCGGTCGATGACAGCGACGACACTGTCAAAGAGCGCATCAACAGCAAAGGTCACGTCACCTTCGGGCGAGATGTGCGGCGCGCAGACCTCCTGAGCGCCCAGATCATCGACCCGGCAGGCAGCAGCGTCGTACACCAGCCCGCGCACCGATGAACTCCCTATATCGAGAACCAGCAGTGAGCAATCAACGAGATCGCGCATGACAACCAAACCCAACCGTCAAATGAATGCGGATTGCGCCAGAGTGGGGCGAGGCATCCATGCATGACCTTCTTTGCATCAGGTCAGCTCGGCCTCCAGCCATTTGTTGCTCTATAGTATCATGTTGACACAGCACTTCTACTTGCGCAAACAGGAGGAAAGGCTACGATGCACGGCTGCTTCTCGACAATCTGACTGTCGGCACTGTCATCCGGCTGTGTCGGATGAGCTTTCATGGAGCAGCAATATCACGAATCGCCACGAAGCGATTCGTTACCACACAGGTACAAAGGGAGCACAAAGGAACAACCGAGATGATAGCCACGCAGTTCATGCAATTCCCGCGGCGTTCGCTGTTGTTCATGCCGGGTGACAGCCTCAAAAAAATCCAGAAGGCGGCCACGTGGGAGGTCGACACAGTCATCATGGACCTGGAGGACGGCGTAGCGCAGAACCGCAAGGAGGCGGCATGTGCGGTTGTGAGCGAGGCCTTACAGGCGCTGGGCTTTGGCCGGCGCGAGCGGCTGGTGCGGCTCAACCACGTCAGCAGCGGTCTGCCGCCCGCTGAGATTGACGCCACCTGCGTGGGACGTCCCGATGGTTACATCGTGCCCAAAGCCGAAGATGAGTCGGACCTGCGCGCCGTCGACCGCCTACTCGATGCAGCCGAAAAGCGGCTGGGAGTGCGCGAGGGGGCATTCCGTCTCTTTGCGATGATCGAGACTGCGCTGGGCATCATGAATCTCAAGGAGATTGCCCGCGCCACCCCGCGGCTGGAGGGGCTGATCTTCGGCGCTGAGGACCTTGCCGGGGACATCGGCGCCGTGCGCACGAGCGCGGCGTGGGAGGTCTTCTACGCACGCAGCGCTATAGTGACCGCGGCTGCTGCTTACAACCTGCAGGCCTTCGATATGGTCTTCACAGACTTCAACGACGCAGCCGGGCTGGATGCCGAAAGTCGCATTGCACGCCAGCTTGGCTACACTGGCAAAACGTGCATTCACCCCAATCAGACGCCAGTCGTGAATGCCACCTTTTCGCCGTCAGACGCAGAGATCGACCGTGCGCAGCGCCTGATCGCAGCATTCGAAGCGCAGCAGGCCGCTGGCGCCGGTGCCTTCGTCTTTGAAGGCAAGATGGTCGACATGCCAATGCTTGTCGCTGCGCGCAAGGTGCTGGTGCGAGCCGGCGGGCACGAGACAAGTATGTAAACACGGTCAGCCGTTACTTCAGTCCCAGCAACGTTTCCGCCACTGCGCCAAGCCACTGTTTCACAGGAGCGGTTGGAGGCGGAACATCTGTGTGACGTCCCTGTACCTGTGCCAGGAGCCATTGCGTCTCTGTGCTGGGCGCCAGCGCCTCCTCGAGGATACGATAGAGCACGGCCTGCAACTCGGACACAGCGCGTTCCTGCTGCCATTCAGCCACTTTTGCGGCAAAGGCTGCATCGCCCGGATTCGGGATCTCTACCTGCCAGCGCCTGTCAAAGCCATTCAGTGCATCGAGCACACGCGTTCGCCGATCCGACGACGCGAGCGAGGCCAGTGATTCGGGCAACAACGGAGCACCAACCAAAAAATCTTGCGAGCCGAACGCAACGGGGAAAGCCAGCGGAGTGTCCACTGGCGCCACCGGTAGGCCACCAGCAAAACGCACTGGCACGATCGGCACATTCTTGGCCACGGCCTGGTCGATGAGCGCCGTGCTGACCACTTCTACCGGCTGGCGGGCCTGGCACGCATGTTTGCCCTCCACGTGCACAAGCAGCGAGTTTCGTTCGGTGCGCGCCCGTTCCAACGCACTGGCCAGCGCCTGGAAGACCGCCTCTGGGCTGTCGCGGTCGATGAGCAGCAGCATACGCGGATCGGCGAGATTGGGATGGCGGAAACAGATATCGAAATAGCGACCGATCCAGGACTCGCCCAATTCCTGCCGAGCAATGGCCGTAGTGACCGTGCCCTGTAGCGCTGCGATGAGCGAGACGAAGAGCGCCGATTCCAGATCGAGTTGGTGGTTGGCCAGGTAAAGCACGCCGCGGCCATGCAGCGCAGCAAAGCCATCGGGATCGGCAATCTCGACGCGGCGAATGAAGCGCTGCATGAGTGCCAGCGTGATGTCCTCGACGAGGGTGCCCCCTGCGTTGGCGCGCTCCCGCCAGAAGCGCCGTACCGCTCGCAGGTCCAGGCTCGGGAGAGCGCTCTCGTCATCGGCATCGCGTACCTGCCATGTATCGCCCACACGCTGGCTCCTGACCCGCGCACGATTCAGGGGCAAGATTGGCGAGACAACCTCCATCACAACGGTATCTTCGCCCCTCGTCCCTGACCCCTCGCCTCTGATCCAACTTGGATGCACCTGCCACTGCCGCGCTACATGCTCCTTGATCGCTACGAGTTGTGCCAGATCAGCTGCGTCGCGAGCCTGGCCAGCAGCTTCGGGTGCGTAGATCGCTGCAACCGTGCCAGCCAACCAGTCGCTAGCGATGACATCGGCTACATTCAGCACGGTTGCGCCGGCCTCCTGGCTAGAGAGCGCCATCCCTGGCACAAACTGCCTCTGGGCCAAAAACGCCTGCCGCGCAGCTGGTTCAGCCTGGCCAAGACGCCCCTTGGGAAAGAGTGCCTCCACCAATGTGAATTCGGCCCACACCTCATCGCCCACGATCATCTGCACACGGATCATCGGGAAGCGGCGATCGTCTCCCTGAAAGCCGGCAAAACGTGCCTCACAACGCACGCGGCCAGTGACCGGGGTCGGGCCATAGAAGTGCGCTGCAGGGATCGCCACCGGATACGCTGCCACATCGGCTGGAATCTCGGAATTCCAGCGCCGGAGCGCGTCATGGGGAATACCATGTGTCGCTGCATCGAGCAGCCCCTGGTTGAGTACACCGACAGGCACCCCGCTACTGTCCAGATCGAGCCAGTAGGAGGCAGCGCTGCTGCCAGTGCGCAAGTCGGTGAGCAGTTGGTAGGCTGGACCGTGGAAGAGCACGCCGGCCGCGTAGGGGTCGGCATCCGGCTGTGCGTCGGCGGGCGGCGCCCAGGGCCACTCGGCAAGCTGCCAATGCTCGGTGAGGATCACATCGCCGCTGGCGACCAAAACATAGCGCCGTTGGGTCTCCTCCCACACCAGCAACTGCATGGCGACAGTGTCTGCAGTCACGGGCCGTCCGAGTGTCTTGACGTGCTGTACGCCACCGGCAAAGCTCAACCAGCGATGCACGCGCACAGCGCGCAGCCCGACTATCTTGCGCCCAGGTGCGCGTGCTTGCGCGCCCGCGGCCAGCCGATCCACCATAGACATCATGGCCAACGCCGGCACCGTCCATGTTGGGCAGTGGTCGCCCAACCACGCATCCTGTGCCGGGTCAAGCATTTCATCGCCCGTCGTCCGTAGCCCACCCACCACGTCGCGAAAACGCGCCGGCATGCCAAAATCTACTTCGTGCGGCTGGGTATCTGCGTATCTTGGTGGCGTCGCTTCACAATCTGCCACAACGCGCATCCCCAGCCGCGACGCCTCGTAGATGCGCAGACCGTCGACCCACAGCGAGGCATTGGCTACGGCATAGTCTGCGCCCGTTTCGACGATTTCCAGGTCGACGGTGACGCGCGTTGCACTCGGTAATACCTGCCCACGATACTTCCATGTCATCGCCTCCCCGATCTGGATCGGCTCGAAGCGTGGCCGCACGATCTCGCCACTCGTCCCTCTACCTTCCTCCAGCATGAAAAACTGGAGCGTCTGGATCATCGCTTCCAACCCCAGCGACCCTGGCTGCACGGAGTCGCCCATGAAGTGGCATTTGAAAAACCAGTCCTGGGGGTTGACGTCGATCTCGGCGCGCACGCGGCCCAGACCCTGTCTGCCCCCTGTGGGCCAGTAGCCCGTGATCCGGTCGAGAAGGAGCAGCATGGGACCAGGCAGGGCCGGCAATGTATTGAAGTAGCGCGGCGGCCGCAGGCGCAGTTCACGGCGAAAGTCGCTGGGTTCAGCCAGCTGTGTGCGCAACGCGTCGGTGACGGGGAGGCCAGCCTGGCTCGCCAGTGCCGCCTTTGGGAAGAAGCCAAAAGTCGTTGTCATGTCGAAAACGAGTTCGTCTCCGACAAAACTTTCCACCTCGAAGCCGACAATGGTCATCGTACCCAGCCGGCTCAGACTCGTGTTGCGGACATGCGTGCGCAACAGGCCATCCGCAGGGGAAACCTCGCGGTGCTGCGTCGCTGTGCCGTCCAGATTGCGGAAGTAGAGTTCTTCATCACTCTGCAAGACAGATCCCTTGTAGGAAGCGAACCAGCCACACGGCTGCAGCGCCGCTTCGAGCAGCACGGCATAAGGCATAGTGCGATTGCCGTTCTCGCTGAAATACCAGGCATCGGATGGAATCTGGTATTCGGCCTCAAGCGTGCCGCCGGCGGTGGGAATACCCTTGGCTGCGTCGATGGCCGTGATACGCGTCATGAAAAGGTAGGGCGGCCCCGGCAAGCGCGGACAGCGCTCCGGCCCATCGAAGCGTGCGAAGAGTTCACCAAACGCATCCGACGGCTTGCCCCACGCACAGGCAGCAATGGAACGAGGGTCGTAAATATGGTCGGGCGTGCGCGCATTGCGCTCCGGCACCGGGTCGTACAGTTCTACGCCGTCGAGCAACGCCTGGCGGCTCGCCAAGGGGAAGGCCGGCACGAGACACAGCCCCATGCGCCGGCAGTAAAATGCAGCAAGTCCATCAACGGTTACCAGCAGATCGGCGTAGAGTGTCGGCGTTGGCCCGTGAATGACTTCCTCCACGAATACCTCATAGACAACGTTCTTGCTCGACGGGGTGACCTGGCCGCGGCAGATGAGTTTGTACATCTCGTCCTGCACCGGTTCAAACCGCCAACCGTCGCGGTCCAACGTGTAGCCAAGCCCTGCCATGTAGAAGGCCATGATCTGCAGGGTACCCTCGTACATCATCGTGCCCGGCATACACGGATCATTCTTGAAGTGGCCGTGGAAGAACCAATCGTCGGGGGAAAGATGATCCTCAGCACGCAAATAGCCGCGCCCCCACGGCCCCCCTGCCGGGTCGAACTCGACGACCTCGTCGAACATCAACAGGCGCCCACGTGCAATGGTGGGCGTGCGCACGTGGTTTTCCGCAGCACAGAAGGCTTCGCCAAAGCACTCAACGACACGGCCCTCGCTAAAGGCGATGACCTGCTCCTTGGAGAAGCGGGTACGCTCACACACCGCAGCAGGTGCATCAAGCCGCGGCTCGCTCACGATCTCCGCCGTGTGCACGTCCCAGATCACACCATTCGAGTGCGCCAGTTCATCGTCGGTGAAGAAACCAGCCTGCCCCTCACGCACGGAAAAGAGCAAGCGGTCGCCGCTGAAGCAATCATAGTGGAAGAAAAAGATGCGCACCGGCCCATGCTGGGCGTAGCCATCCAGATGAATCTCGTAATGCAATGTGTCACCCACCTGCGGCAACTCGGCGCGGAAGGTCACTTCACAGCCAAGCAAGCGGTAGACGCGTTCGCTCTTGTTGACGAAGTCGGCGCCAAGGTAGGAGACGAGCAACAGGTCGGCCTGGCCGGACTCAATGAGCACCCCCACCGGCATACGTCCATTGTGCAGATACCAGGCATCGGCAGTGATGTCGGTCTCTGTCCAGATAATACCCTTCTGCCCGACTGCGCCTGCCTGCGCGTCGATGCCCAGCACGCGATCGGCCAGCAGCAAGGGCGGCATGGGCATGCGCACCTGGCGGACATAGTCATCCTGCTGCGCAAAGATCGGCCCCAGCACCTCGGAAATCTTGCCCGACGCCACATGCTCCAGTTGCTTGCGGTTCAACGATGGGCCGGGATAGTGCGTGCGGTACTGTCGTGTGGGGAGGGACAAAGAGCGAGGAGCAAACGGTAGAGTCGTCGCCTTGCTGGCCTGCGGCCGTGCGATTGGGTCCACCGTCGCTTTGAAGGACGCAGGTTGTGTAGGCCGCGGTACGGGGACTGGCTGCTCGACTTTGGGGGGCGCAGCAGGAGCCTGTGGCAGTACAAAGGCCGTCTGCTCGGGTCTGGGCGGCGTAGGTTGTGCAGGGAGTGCAGTGGACGGGGCCATCTGTGCCGTTTGCGCTGCATGCAGCACCGACTCAGCCGGCGCAAGCGCCGGCAGCGTTCGTGGCACGGGCTGTGCGGCTGGCGTCACCGGGGCCGACTGCACCGATTGATAGAGCGCGGCGATTTGTGCCATGACATGCGCCTGCTGAGCCAGGAATCGCTGGTGCGCGGCCGAGACCGTACTGTGAAACACGGTCAGTTGTTCCACCATTGGGTCGGCGATGGCCTGTGGCACTGCCGGCGACAGCGGTTGTGGCGCAGATGTCAGGACAGCCGGCCCTGGCTGCTCTGGCGGTGCAGACAGGGTGTTTGCAACCGACGCAACGAGCGGCGCCGATGACGGTGCAGGAACGCTGGCCACCGGCCTGGTTCGGACTACCGGCGGTGCCGGTGTGCTACGCGGCTGCGCTGGCATGCCGTTCGTCACAAGTGCCAGCACGGGCGGCAGCGGTGGCGGCAGTTCCATGCGCTGATAGATTGATTGCATATCGGTCAATTCTCTTGTTATTGTAGGCTGTGTCGTGCGCTCCGGTACAGGCAGGAGCACGGGCGGGTAGTGGGCCGGGAAGGAGAGCACGCGGCGCGAAATAGCTGTGTTTGCCGGATCCGGCTGCGCCAGCGCCACGTTCAGTGCCCGGAAGTCGACGGCGACGCCGGCAGCCACCAGTTGTGCCACGGCATCCACCACCTGCTCGACCCCATTTTGCGGCCGGTCCAGTGCTACGACGAGATGTTCACGCTCGCCCAGGATGCTGCGGATCCAACCGCTGCACACATTGCGCGGCCCATGCTCGACAAAGATGCGCACGCCATCAGCCCAGGCTGCCTCGACAACCCGGCGGAAATCGACACCGCTGGTGGCCTGGTCGGTCAGCGCATCGGCCACGCTTTCGCGGTCAAGCCGATAGGCGCCGCCGCGTGCGTTGGAATAGAAGCGTACACCAGGCACGGGCTGTGTTTCCCGGTGATGGATGGCGCGCCACTCTGCCTCCCAACTCTTCACAGCCGGGTGATGGGCGATGATCTCGCCGACGTTTTCCACACAGCGATGGCGCCCGATCTTCTCAACCACGCGGCGGCACGCATCGGCCTGTCCCGCCACCAGGCAGTCAGCCGGTGCATTGATCATGGTGAGGTAGGCGAATTCCTCGCCTACCAGTGCCGCCTGCACTTCAGCAACAGGGGCTAACACGCGCCAGCCGGCCCAGGCAATCGGCCCAGCATGGCAATCCTGCCACACCCGCTGCACCGCTCGATACTCTCCAGCAATCTCGCGCGTATACATGCCCGAGGCGTCAATCTCGGCAAACATGGCGTCCATATCATGCCACGCACCGCTGGCAAACATAGAGTTCGTCTCACCCGACGAAACACCCAACATGGCGTCCGGCTTGATGCCCAGCCACACTTGTGTCAGCACTGCGTGCACCTGAGAAAGAAGCGCGCAGCCCTGCAAAACTTGGAAAGGATCGTTCAGCACCGACCGTGGTTCGACGGCCAGCCAATCCTGCGTGCGGGCCAGGCATGGGAATTTGCTGACAACCTGGTCAGCCAGATCGGGCAGTGCCAGCAACAGTTCGCGCCCCATGCCCTGATAGGCCGCGGCAGCAGGTGTGAAGACAAAGCCCACTGTACCGGCCATGGGCATAGGCGCCCAATAGACACCTTTGGCGAGCAAGGAGGGGCGAGGGGCGGGTTCAAGGGCGGCGATACGGGTCAGTGCATCCCGCGCGGTCGCCCGCTGCTGAGCAAACGCAACGCCACCTTGGGCGATCAAGACGAGGCGCGCCGGACCGGCATTCGACTCGACGCTGTGGTCGAGCGCATCGACCACAGCTGCCACGTTGGCACCAGAGAAAACGTGAATCGAGATACGCTCTCCCCGTTTGACTGTTGCCCTCCCGCGTCTCGGCGTCGAATTTGCTTCCTGTACGTCGTCGGCATGAAGCGTCATAGAGCAGGACTGATCGCCCAGCGCAGCGACGTGCACGGACACGGTGCGCCCTGCGCTCGCCAGCCACGGCTCAGCCGGCAGGAGTACACCCTGCGTATCCGCCGAGAGGCGCACTCGCTCGCACAAGGAGAGCGCAGCCCCAGCGACCTGCAGCAGGCCAGATGC
The DNA here is from genome assembly GCA_903879975.1 of uncultured Chloroflexota bacterium. Lineage (GTDB taxonomy): Bacteria > Chloroflexota > Anaerolineae > Caldilineales > Caldilineaceae > Caldilinea. The sequence goes on from CAIRNL010000450.1 coordinate 8,698, forward strand.
GGCATGGGCATGGCCAAAGGAGATACTCAGGGATGGGAGATGGTAGTGATCGGATGGGATCGTAGGGGCATTGCTGACGGCCGGCTGTTGGCTGTCGGTGGTCAAGATCGCGAACACAGCGTCGCCGTCACGGCGAGCGTCTGCAGCA
>CAIRNL010000451.1 GCA_903879975.1 uncultured Chloroflexota bacterium
CAGATGCGTTAGAGGAGACGATGGAATCGCTTGATTTGCACGGCGAGCGGGCCGCGCTGCGCGGCAACCCCAGTTTTGTCTGGCGCACCGGCCAGAATCGCCGGCTTGACATGATCGTGCGCTGGGGACTCGCCGGCCGGCCGCGGGTAGACCGTATCCTGGTCGACGGATGCGGGGTCGGCATGTATCTCAAGGCGCTCGAGCCCTATGCCGCCTCCGTCGAAGGGATCGATATTGAAGGTGAGCACCTGGAAATCGCCGCGCGCACGGTGCCCACTGCGGGGCTGGCCCTGGCTGCGGCGGAGACACTGCCCTACGCAAACGGCCGCTTTGACCTGGTGCTGAGCCACGAGGTGCTGGAGCACGTCGCCGACGACCGGCTGGCGGCGGCAGAGATCGTGCGTGTACTGCAGCCAGGCGGGCGAGCGGTGATTTTCGTACCCAATCGATTCTACCCCTTCGAGACGCACGGCATCTACTGGCGAGGGAACTACCGCTTCGGCAACATCCCGCTAGTCAACTACCTGCCCAATCGCTGGCGCAACCGGCTCGCACCCCACGTGCGCGCCTATACAGCCGAGGGAGTCCGCAGCCTGTTCTACGGCCAGCCGGTGCGCGTGGTCGCGCACACCCAGATTTTCCCGGGCTACGACAATATCGTATACCGCTATCCCACTGCCGGCCGGTGGCTGCGCCGCGTCACCTACGCGTTCGAGCAACTGCCGCTGCGTGCGATCGGATTGAGCCACCTGCTCGTCGTGGAAAAGATAGCGTGCGCCCTGTAATCACTTTTGCCCGAGCCGGCATCTCGGGTGCCATTTCGCCTGAGGACGTCCGTGGTCGCAACCGTGAAGCATACCCTGCCAGCCCATTTGGGTAGACCGCGGCGACAGGATAGGCTACACTGTCTGGTGGCCGTGGCACCCATGCGCACACAGGCCAGCCAATGATTCGTTGACAACGAGCTGTATGACAAAACGACTGGATCGACACGATATGATTTTGATGGCGCGGCGGCGGCGACAGCGTGCTGAAAACGCACGGCCGCGTGTCTGGCTGCGCTTGGGACAGATGCTGCTGATCATCGTACTGGGGGTGAGCGTGACGGCAGCGGCGGCGAGCAGCGTCGTTGCCGCAACCGTCTTTGGTGTTTACAACGAGTACGCCAGCCAGCTGCCCGACGTCAACCTGATCGAACAGCGGCAGGATCAATTTCAGACGGTGCGCATCTACGACCGCACCGGCACGCAACTGCTCTACGAAAGCGTCGATCCACGTCCTTTTGGTGGGGACCGGCGCTTCATCACATTGGACAAGATGTCGCCCTCGGTATGGGAAGCTGCGGTGGCCCTGGAGGATCGCAACTTTTTTGAGAATCCTGGTATCAACGTCCGGGGTCTGCTGCGCGCATTTGCCTCGAATCTTCAGGGCGGCGCGGTGCAAGGCGGTTCGTCCATCACGCAGCAACTCATCAAGAACGTGTTCATCCCCCCAGAAGAGCGCGCTCAGCAGAGCTATGCCCGCAAGATCAAGGAAGTCATCCTGTCGCTGGAAGTCACGCGGCGTTTTCCGAAAGAAAGATTGCTGGAATGGTATCTCAACTATAACTTTTATGGCAACCTTGCCTACGGCGTCGAGGCTGCCAGCCAGGTCTATTTCGGCAAGAGCGCGCACGATCTGAGCCTGGCCGAGGCCGCCATGCTGGCTGCAATCCCGCAGTACCCGGCGCTCAACCCGATCGACAACCCGGAAGATGCCAAACGGCGCCAAGGCGTCACGCTACAGGCTATGGTCGAGGCTGGCTACATCACCCAGCCCGAAGCGGACGCTGCGTTCCAGGAGGAATTGGCGCTGCGCAAGTCCGTGGCCGAGCGCTTCGATATTCTGACAGCGCCGCACTTTGCGCTCTACGTGCTCGATCAGCTGAAGAAGGATTACAACACGGATGAGGATCCCTTCTACATCTGGCGCAAGGGCTTGACCGTCTACACGACGCTCGATGTGGAGCTGCAGAAGTACACCGAGCAGTTGGCGCGGGAGCAGGTGCGGATCCTGCGGGAAACGGACAAGAACGCCAGCAATGCCGGCATTGTTGCCATCAAGAACGATACCGGCGAGATCTTGGTCATGGTGGGATCGCTCGACTACAACAACAATGAGATCGACGGCCAGGTCAACATGGCAACGGCTGAGCGGCAGCCAGGCTCCAGCTTCAAACCGTACGTCTATTTGACTGCGCTGCAGGAGGGCATGACGCCAGCCACGATGATCCTGGATGTGGCAACGACCTTCCCCCAAGCAGACGGCACTTTCTACCGCCCGGAGAATTACGACCGCCAGTATCATGGCCCGGTCTCGCTGCGCAACGCGCTGGCGCGTTCGTACAACATTCCTGCCATCAAAGTCATGGAACAGGTCGGTGTGGCCGATGCGCTGCGCACGGCACACCGCATGGGCATCAACGGGCTGAATCGCGGCCTCAATTTCTATGGGCTGAGCCTGGTGCTCGGTGGGGGCGAAGTGTCGCTGCTCGACCATGCCTTCGCCTACACCGTCTTCGCCAACAGCGGGAACCTGGTGGGTGAGCCAGTGCCAACAAACGAGTTGCAGAGTGGCTACCGTACGCTGGAGCCGGTCTCGATCCTGCAAGTGCGCGACAGCGACGGCAACTTGCTCAAAAAGTACGAGCAGCCCAACGCGGAGCGTGTCTTTAGCGCCGAGGTCGCCTATCTGATGCAGGACATCATGAGCGACGATGTGGCCCGAGCGCCGGCCTTTGGTGCCAACACGGCACTGACGCTGCCCGATCGCAAGGTTGCGGCCAAAACAGGCACCACCAACGGTTTCAAGGACAACTGGACGATGGGCTACACCCCGCAGTTGACCGTGGGCGTCTGGGTCGGCAACACCGACAACGAATCGATGCAGAATGTCACGGGTCTCTCCGGCGCGGCCCCGATCTGGAATGCAGTCATGCGCAAGTACCACGAAGGGTTGCCGCCGCAGTGGTACGATCCGCCGCCGGGTATTGTGCAGCGTGTGGTCTGCCAGCCGAGTGGGCTGCTGCCGACCGATCAGTGCCAAGAACAGCGCGCCGAGATCTTCGTGGCCGGCACCGAGCCAACGCTCTCGGACAATGTATGGCAGGAATTCGAGATCGATCGCGAGACCGGGCTGCTGGCCGGACCAACTACCCCGCCCGAGCGCATCGAGAAGCGCATCTACCAAATTCTGCCGCAGGAAGCGGCCGATTGGGTGAGCAACAACGGCATCCCGCAGCCGCCGACCAAAACGGCCTCGCTGCGTCTGGAGGACTTTGACCCTGACAGCGCGATTATCTCGCCGACTCTGGGCAGCTATATTGCCGGCCAGATCGAGTTCATCGGCAATGCACGGGGAGGGGCGTATCGTCTAGAAATCGGACCAGGACTGGAGCCGGCCGAGTGGACGCAGATCGGGCCGGAGCACGGCGAAGAGATGCAAAACGGCGTGCTGGAGCGGCTGGACACAACACAGATTCCCGAAGGTCTCTATACCGTGCGTCTGACGGTCAACCGCGGCGACGGCCCCAAGCAGGCCGCCATTCCGGTGACCATCGACAACACGGCGCCGACGGTGATCATCACCGAACCCAAGCCGGACCAGCTCTTTGTCATGGAAGACGATGAGCAGATCAACATCAACGTGCTGGCGAATGATAACCTCGCCATCGGCCGCATCGAGTATCTGATCGACGGCACTGCGTTCGTCACCAGCACAGTAGCGCCCTATAATGAGCGCTGGACGATCGAGATGCGCGACTTGAACTCAGCCGCAGGCGGAACACCCTGGCCGGCGTTCGAGTCGGACGATCCCGAGGTACAGCCCGGCACTGTGACCACTTTCCCCGATGGTTTCCAGGCGATCGTCACCAACGGCAGCGTCTATTTCGAAGGACATGTGTTTAAGGTGATCGGCTACGATGCTGCAGGCAACAAGGCCGAGAGCGACGAAGTACGCGTGTACGTACGTCACAAAAAGAAGTGATCTGATGGCGACGATTCTTGTTACCAACGACGATGGCGTCTTTGCGCCAGGTCTGCTGGCGCTCAAACAGGCGCTGGAGGCCATCGCCGATGTGGTGGTGCTGGCACCTGAGCGCAACTGGAGCGCCAGCAGCCACATCAAAACCATGCACAAGCCGCTGCGTGTGCACAAGGTGACTCTGGCCGACGGGAGCAGCGCCTCCAGTAGCAGCGGCAGCCCTACCGACTGCGTGGCCCTGGTCATGGGCGGCGTGCTAGGCATCGTGCCCGATTTGGTGGTGGCAGGCGTCAACGCCGGGCACAACCTGGGCATCGACGTGACCTACAGCGGAACCGTAGCCTGCGCCATGGAAGCGGTCATCAAGGGCGTGCCTGGCATCGCTGTGAGCACGTCGTATCTCGAAGACAGCGCAGCCGACGCGCCAGCCGTGCGTCGTCTGGCGGCCGAGATTGCACGCGGCGCAGCCCTGCGTGCCCTGGAGCGAAAGCTGCCAGAGTACACGCTGCTCAATCTCAATGTGCCGGCGGTTGCACCGCACCAGTTGCGCGGCATTCGCATCACCCGCATGGGACGGCGCCACTACGATGCCAATGAGGTGCAGGAGCGCCACGATCCATACGGCCGGCCCTACTACTGGCTGGGGGGATCGATGCCAATCGACGAGGACGACCCCTCCACTGACGTCGGTGCCATCAAGCAGGGGTTCGTCAGCGTGACGCCAATCTCACTGGACATGACCAACCACCGCTTCCTGGACAACCTGGGCGAGTGGGGCATTCCAGCCGAGGTTACCTGAGATGGTCTTTCCGTCAAAGCGCTGTACCACACGCTGGGAAGGCCTAGCCGCCGTCCTCTGGATCATTTTGATCGATCTGTTGCTGGTGGTGTGGGCACTGCGGCGCCCCATCGACATCCTGCAATTCCTGCTCATCTTGCTGATGGCAGCCAGCATTCCGTTGCTGTTGCAACTCGCTTACCGCACATGGGCTGCCTTCACGCTGGAATACTGGGTCGATCGCAACGCTGTGACGCTGCACTGGGCGCAGGCGCGGCAGGTGATCCCGACGCAGAGCATCCGACAGATTCTACACAGTGTGGATTTACCGGTAGCAGGCACGAACCAACTCTACTGGCCACTGCCCTACCTGCGCATGGCTGCGATCCAGCAAGGCTCTGCCGCGTCGAATCAACCCGATGCGGTGAACCTCTGCGCTGCGCTGCCGCCGCAGGAATGCGTGGTGCTGGAGACGGACACAGGCGTCTATGCGCTGTCGCCAGCCGATCCTCAGACCTTTATCGACGCCCTCCAGGAACGCTATCGCTTGGGCGCCACACGCATCATCGAACCGGTACGCACGCAGCACAGTTGGCTGGGCAGTGTGTTTGCCAACGACAAAGTAGGCGCATGGCTGATCGCAGTAGGGCTTGCCGGCGTGCTGGCGCTGTTTGCAGTGCTGACGATCCGCTTCCCTGATTTGCCCGATGTTTTGGCCGTTCGCTACAATAGTGAAGGAATGCCAGAGGAGATTCGCGAAAAGGCGGCGCTCTTCCGGCTACTGGTGATAGGCTTGTTGGCGTGGAGCGCCAATGGGATGGGTGGTATGTGGCTGTCGCGCCAGGGACAGCGAATCGGCGCCCACATGTTGTGGGGCGGCGCCATCGCAGTGCAGATCTTTCTGCTCCTTGCGTTAGTCAGCCTCATCACCTGAGCATGTTTCAACCAAGGATCAGCTAGTGTCCACGTCCGAGCAGTCGGTCTTCCTGAGCATCATCATCCCTGCCTATAACGAGGAATTCCGCCTGCCCCCCTCGCTGGAAAAAATCGTCTTTTTTCTGCAACAGCAAGGCTATCGCAGCGAAATCATCGTCGTCGAAAACGGCTCGACGGATCGCACGTCGCAGGTAGTAGAGCGATTCGCTGCAGCCGTGCCCACCGGCAGCCAGGTCACCGTGGCGCTCATGCACAGCAAGCCCGGCAAAGGGGCAGCGGTCAAAGCCGGCATGCTCGCTGCGTCAGGCGAATACCGCTTCATCTGTGACGCAGACCTGGCCATGCCCATCGAAGAGATCGCCAAGTTTTTGCCGCCCGCCCAGTCCCAAAACAGTTTCGATATTGCTATCGCCAGCCGTGAGGTTGCCGGCGCGGTACGCTACGACGAGCCGGCCTATCGCCACGTCATGGGGCGTGTCTTCAACTGGTTGGTGCGCGTGCTGGCAGTGTCGGGAATCCAAGACACGCAGTGTGGCTTTAAGATGTTCACGGGCGAGACCGCCCGTGCAGTCTTTCCGGCACAACGCATCGACGGGTGGGGGTTTGACGTCGAAGTGCTGTACATCGCCCGCCAGCGCGGGATGCGCCTGGTCGAGGTGCCAATCAACTGGTACTACCAGCCCGACAGCCGAGTACGTCCGCTCCACGATACAGTCAACATGGTGCGCGAACTGCTCAAGATTCGCCGCAACGGCCGACGCGGACTCTACTCGCGGTCCACTCCCCAGCCCACGGCCGACGAGTTACCAGCATTGTAGACCCGTCGGAAAGCAACGTGACGGTGTGCTGTTTCTGGCAGCACTCCCCCATCTGTGTAACGGCACGGCTATTTCAAACCTCCATCTGCCTGGCATCGAGAAGAGTGGAATCTCCCATATTGGCGGGCATTCGCTTCTGTAAACGCTCACGGCAAGTTCCATTGCGATGAATGGGAGCAACCACAACATGCATTCGCCCCAATAACTGTGGCAGATTCCTTGACACACATGCCGTCCACTGCAACAATCAGTCTCAGCGAGATATCAGCGATCTCTAGTGTGATAGGCTGTTCAGAGAACTCTATCTTACACAAGATCGCTCTGCCTCGCTCTCTCTTTTCAAAAATCTACCCCCGAAAGACACCCACTCCACCCCCGCCCCATCGAGGCGCCTGACCTTAGAACGTGGTATACTTGCGCACCAGCGAAGCGGTGGGCCGATGGATGCCTCCGCCGTCGCTCGCCCAGCGCAAGGCGTGGGTCGATCCGGCGCAAAATCGCTCGCTGTGTTCGCTGCCAATCTGCCAGAAGAACCGTCCGGCTGGTTGAAACAGAGCGCAGCGATAGGAACGGATGGGGATTCATTCAAACACCCCCATTAAGATGATATTGGGAGATGGATGCCATGTGGTCAGACCTACGCAATCGCCTCAAATTCACCCTGCCCGCCCAGAATGTGCTGCCTGCGTTTGCAGCGCGGATCGGCGGTGCGGTCACCCAGTCAGTGACGTGGGTGGCCGGCACACCAGGCCGTGTGCGCTTGCGCCGAGCTGTGCGCTCGGCCAATCTGGTGCAACGCCGCAGCCAGCAGGTGATGAACCGGCTCAAACCGAGGAACTTCCTCCTGGCAGCGGACGCCGCCCCGGAGCAACGCAGAACGCAGGCACAGCAGTTCCTGGTGCTGGCAAGCGGTGCCTTCCTTTTCTCCACGCTTGGAACGTTGGGCGTTCCTGTGTTTATCTGGCTGGGCAGCGGCTTGCTGACCGTGCTGGCGATACCGGTCTGCCTGCGCGGTCTCCGCGACCTGTCACGATTGAATATCAACCTCAATGTGCTCTACCTGGTGGCCACAAGCGGTATGCTGATCACCGGCAATTTCTGGGCTGGCAGCTTCGGCATGTTTATCTACGCCCTTGCCGAACAGCTGACGCTCCACGTGACCGACGCCAGCCGCAAACAGGCGGATGCTCTGTTCAAGGTTCACCAGGATTTTGTCTATGTGATCTACGACGGCGCCAGGGTCCTGCGCTCGTTCAGTGAACTGCAGCCTGGCGATATCGTGGCCGTGCACGCCAGCGACACAATCCCGGTGGATGGCAGGGTGGTGGCTGGAATCGGGACGGTCGACCAGTCGGTGATGACAGGGAAAGCGCAGTTGGCTGAGAAAGTAGCCGGCCATGCCGTTTTTGCGACGACCGTCCTCCTGACCGGGTGGTTGCATATCGAGGTGGAGAAGGCCGGCGAGGCGACAGCCGGGGTGCGTGGGGGCCAGACCTGGAGCCGCGCCGCTGATTTCATGTCCACGACGCGGCTGCGTTCACAGCAGTTGTCGGACCGCAGCGTGCTGCCGACGCTGATTCTGGGTGCAGCTTGTCTGCCTGTGATGGGGGCCTCTGGGGCGTTGGCGGTGATCTCGACCCATTTCAAGGCAAGAATGAACGTAACCGCCCCACTGAGCGTTCTGAATTACTTCAGACAATCCTCCAAGCAGGGCATTTTATTCAAAGATGGGCGTTCGCTCGACTTGCTGCACGGCGTCGACACAATTGTTTTTGGCAACGCAGGAATTCTGACATCCGAAGAACTGGCCGTGCAACTGGTCGTTGTGTTTGTCCCTGCAGTGACTGAGCAGATGGTTTTGCAGTACGCTGCCTCGGCTGAAGCGCCACAGGATGACGCGCCGGCCAGGGCGATTTTGCGTGCAGCACAGCAGCAGGCATTGGATTTGCTGCCGCTCGATGAAGTCGAATCTGCGATGAGGGGCGGCATGCAGGGCGTCATCCGGGGCCAGGTGGTTCGAGTAGGGCCTGTTCAGTTCATGGAGGCCCAACAACTCCCTGTCCCGACCGCCGCTGTGCAGTGCGCGCAACAGTCCAGCGTGCAGGGACATACTCTGATCCTTGTGGCAGTTGGCCAGGTCATCCTGGGGGGGATCGAACTGGTGGCGCCCTTGCGCCCCGAAGCACGCCAGGTCGTGGAGCAGCTACGCCAACTGCCTCAGATCCAAACGATCTATGTCCTTTCTAGTGATATCGAGGCATCTGCCCGCCGGCTGGCAGATGAACTGGGTATCGTCCACTCTGCCGCTGCGGCTGGGCCGCTGGGCAGAGCCGAATGGGTCGAACAGCTGCAAAAGGAAGGCAGGTCGATCTGCTACATCGGGAATGGGATCAACGACTCGATTGCCCTGCACCAGGCGAAGGTGTCGGTTGCGCTGCACAGAGGCTCTCCCTGGAAAATGGAGACGGCGCAGATCGTCCTGATGGACGGTCGACTGACTCAACTGCCAACCTTGTTCGAGATTGCACGCAAGTTTCGCAATAACACCAACGTGATGTTTGGTGTCACGCTTGCGCCGATGTTGGTGGGGATTGCCAGCATTTTTCTGCTGCAATATGGGGTGGTTCAGATTGTCATCATCAACAAGATCGGCCTTGCTGCAGCAACTGGAATTGCAATGCTGCCGCTTCGGCAGCCATTCCTCGGCCGGAGCCAGCATACCCTTCTGCAGGAACAGCATCCAGAGCCATCAGCCGACTCTGATTGCAGATGATGGCGTCGCATCGCACCCAGCCCGCTCGGCGCAACGATGGGATGGGTGCGATGCATCGTCTGTTCTCTCGGCGGCGTCTCTCACGCGCCGCGATCTGATGGCCAATGCACAGGACGCCGGTGCTGGTGAGGCGTGTGACGCAGCAGCCACTCTTTCTGCGTCCAGCACGATGGCGATGGCCAAAGAGTCGGGGCATCTCCCACGCGTGCCCCGCTCCTTCCTGTGTGCTGGATCGATCCAAGCAAGGGCACATAGGAAGTGTGCCCCCTGTTGCGCTCCTGGGCACAGCCTTGTTAGAAAAATTCGATCTTGCGGTGGCGCATGGCCACGCTTTCTGCCAGCCCGATTGCGAATAACATCGATACCAGCGAACTGCCCCCATAGCTGATAAACGGCAAGGTCAGCCCCGTGACGGGCATGACTCTCAGATTCATGCCCACGTTGATGACCACTTGAAAAAAGACCAGCGCAGCGACGCCGGTTGCCAGCAGCCTGCCGAATGGGTCCTGGGCGCGATCGGCGATGTTCAACACGCGCCAAATCACGAACAAAAGCAACAATAAAACCACAGATGCGCCGATCAGCCCAAGTTCCTCGTCAATCACGCTGAAGATGAAGTCGGTGTGGCGCACGCGCAAGAAGTGCAGTTGGTTTTGCGTTCCCTGCACCCAGCCCATGCCGGTCAAGCCGCCGTTGCCGACGGCAATGAGCGCCTGGTCCACGTTGTAGGAGGCTGCTGTGTTCGCTGCCGGCTGCA
>CAIRNL010000452.1 GCA_903879975.1 uncultured Chloroflexota bacterium
CGCAGCTCGCGCTGGCTCTCGCTCAGGTACGAAAACGCCCCCGCCCGCTCGACGCCCAGCTGCTCCAGCTGGCTGCGCGCGGCGCGCTCAGCGATCTCGCGCGCAGCCTTGACAGTGTTTTCGAGTTGGCGGCGCAGGTCACGGTCGAGGGGTTGCATGGGCCTATCTTCTTTCGGATGATCGATAATCTTTGACAGAGGGAGTCACAGCCCCTCCACAATTTGTCGCCACGCCGCAGCAAAGCGACCGTCCAGCCCGGCCGGCTTGCCGTCGGCGGCGAGCAGCGCCTGGATCGCTTCGACCAGGTCGGCCAGTTCGCGTATTCCGTCTGCCGCAGCTTGGCCATGCAACTGTGCCAGTGGGTCAATCCATCGCTCACGTTGCGCGCGAGCCGGGCCGAGCACAGCCCACGTATTGTGCACCAGCACATCAAGCAGGTCGACCGGCGCCTCGCCCGTCACCCCGGCAACGATCGCCTGCCACACCTGTACATAGACCCCTGTCAGGCCGCGCCCGGCCTCGCGTAACTCTCCGCCCACCAGCGCCATCTGCACCGCATTCCAGAAGGCCTGGAGCGCCGCATCATCCGCCTGCGCGGCCAACGGCAGCACCGTCTGCATGTGGGCAATCCGATCCTGCGGCGAGCTGCGCAGCGCGGCGATCGTTGGGTCGATCAAGGCGGCAGCAACAGGAAGCTGGCTGCCGTCTTCGTCGCCACCGCCGGTAGCCGCTGCCGCCAGCGCCCCAAAGGCGGCGTCAATCCCGGCGTGACGGCAGGCCCGCAGCAAATCAAGGTGCTGCTGCAAATAGGCGCTGGCCTGATTGTCGCCGTTGGCACGGGTGCGGGCGATATTCTTCAGAAAGATCTGCTCCACTTCAGCCGAGAGCAGGATCTCCTGCTGCTCTTCGACTACCCGTCGGCTGGCCGCCCAGTGGTCGGCTCCGACAAAGGCATTGATGGCTGCCATGCGCGCCCCAGCTCCGGCATCGTCGATTTCCGCTCCATCCGTCTGCCCGCTGATTTCGGACAAGCCACCCTGCGCCACGCCATCCAGAATCCGCTGCCAGAGCGCATGATACTCATTGCCAGGCGCCAGCTCGGCCGGCTGATCATCCAGCAGGGCAAGAATGGCGTTGTTCAGCGCCACCAGCTCTGCTAGGCCGTCACCCGCCATGTGGGCACCGGCGTTGGCCACCACAGCGCGCCATTCCGCTCGTTGCTCCGGCACGGTGGTGAGCACGGCCACGGTGTTTGCCACCAGCGTATCCTGATGGTCGGGCGCAAGGTGGAAACGACCAGGCGACGCAGCTTCGGCAGCTGCCAGCCATACAGGCTGCTCCCCACCCACTGCCTCCGCCCAGATCGCATCAAAGCGTTCGAAGCCCACTCTGTGCTCGCGTTCAGGGGACTGGATTGTCTCCTGGACGTCCCAACAGACCTCAGTATACCACGGCTGTGCAATGTTTGCGCGCAGCGATCATCCGGATGGGTCTATATCACGAGGGGGGCAAAGCCCTTGTCGCTGCATGGCTGCCATGCGGCGACAAGGGCTCGCTCAGGCGGTGTTAGGGCGGGTTCATCGAACAGAGATCGAATCTGACTGTCGCCAATATGGATTGACCCCTACAAATACTGTTCCAGACTCTGACTATACTTTGACGTGCCGCAATTTTCGCAGGATAGCAATTGTACAAAAAACGTACATGTGTTATACTGCAATGAATTTCCAGATGGCAGGTTTGTATTTCAACGGATCGAGACTACCCCTTCAGTGGCAGGCATTGTCTGACATGGACTGTGTAAGCCTTATCCAACTATATCGACCATACCAGCACGTGAGGGAGGAGATTGCCGATGAAAAAGATTCTCAATCAACCGGCTGATTTCGTGCCGGAAATGCTTGACGGCCTGCTCAAGGCCCACCCGCAGCAATTGGCCCATGCCGGCGACGATGTTCACTGTATCGTGCGTGCTGATGCGCCGGTCAGCGGCAAGGTGGCCCTGGCGACGGGTGGCGGCTCCGGCCATCTGCCCGTTTTTCTGGGCTATGTCGGCAAGGGCATGCTGGACGGCTGCGCCGTCGGCGATGTGTTTGCCTCGCCCAGTGCCGAGCAGATGCTGGCCGTCACACAACGTATCCACGGCGGTGCCGGCGTGGTGTATATCTACGGCAACTATGGCGGCGATGTGATGAACTTCGACATGGCTGCCGAAATGGCCTCTTTTGAGGATATTGAAGTCCGCACGGTGCTGGTCAAGGATGATGTGGCCTCCGCTCCGCCGCAAGAGGCTGGGCGCCGCCGCGGGGTGGCCGGCATGGTCTTTGCCTTCAAGTGCGCAGGCGCCAAGGCGGATATGGGCGCTTCCCTCGATGACGTAGTGGCCGCCGCCGAAAGAGCGTTGGCAAACACGCGCACGATGGGCGTTGCGCTTTCTCCATGCACCGTGCCGCGTGCCGGCAAGCCAACCTTCACCATCGGCGAAAACGAGATGGAGATTGGCATGGGCATCCACGGTGAGCCTGGTATGAAGCGCGAGGCGCTCCAGACGGCCGATGAGATCACGCAACGCATGATGGCTGCAATCCTGGATGATCTTCAGGCTACAGCGGGCGACAGACTCGCTGTCATGGTCAATGGCCTGGGCGCCACGCCGCCAGAAGAACTCTACATCATCTATCGCAAGGTCCATCAAATTCTGACAGACCGCAAGATTGCCGTGCACCGCGCCTACGTTGGCGAATATGCCACGAGCATGGAAATGGCCGGTGCGTCGCTGACACTCATGCGCGTCGACGACGAATTGGCTGCGTTGCTCGACCATCCGGCCCAGACGCCTTTCTTTGTCCAGGTGTAATGATGTCCCAGACCATCGACAGCGCACAGGTCGTCGCCGCAACTAGCCGCGTGGGTGCCACGCTTGTCGCCAGCGAAGCAGCGCTGACCGACCTTGACCAGCAGATGGGTGACGGTGACCTGGGCATCACGCTCAGCAAGATCGGTCTGGCGCTCCAAGAGTTTGCAGCCGGCACGCCGGTCGAAGGTGACATCGGCAAGTGGTTGGGCAAAGCCGGGATGGCCGCCAATCGCGCGGGATCCTCCTCGTTTGGCACGCTGCTGGCGACAGCACTCATGCGGGCCGGCAGAGCCGTGAACGGCAAGGATACCCTGGCCGGCACCGACCTTTTAGCCATGTTTGCCGCAGCCGATGCCGGGGTGCAGGAGCGCGGCAAAGCCCAGCCCGGCGACAAGACGGTCATTGACGCGCTGCATCCGGCCGCGCTGGCCTTTGCCGCCGCACTGGAAGCGGGGCAGCCGCTGGCGACAGCTGGCAGCGCAGCGCTCGATGCAGCCCGAGCCGGACGCGATCTCGTCACCCCGCTGCGCAGCAAGATTGGCCGAGCTGGCTGGGTCGGCGAGCGCACGGAAGGCAAAGTGGATCCGGGCTGCGAAGCTTTCGTTCTGATGCTTGCTTCATTGTTGGACTGATCGGGTGGATGTCACCCACAGTTGAATTGTGTTCGAGTCGTATTCAACCGTACAAAAATAGGAGAATGCATCTATGAAGAAGTTGCAGTTACTTGTCGTTGTCGTGTTGCTGACCGGGCTGCTCACCGCCTGTGTAGCACCGGCAGCTGCGCCAGCCCCAGCCGCAGATGCAGCCGCTACTGAACCGGCTGCCGAGGCTGCTGCACCGGCCGCCAGCGACCTGACTTTCACCACTGTCGTGAAGATCGCCGGTATCAACTGGTTCAACCGCATGGAAGAAGGCGTTAAGAAGTTTGGCGCCGACACCGGGATCAATGCATCGCTCGTTGGCCCGGCGGAAGCCGATGCCGCACAGCAGATTCCGATTATCGAGGATCTGATCGCCCAGGGCGTCGATGCACTGTGCGTCATCCCAATGGACCCGACTCAGCTCGATCCGGTTTTGCAGAAGGCACGTGATGCCGGCATCGTCGTTATCACTCATGAGGCCTCCAACCAGATTAATATGGACTGGGACATTGAGGCCTTCGACAATATGGCCTTTGGCGCCGGTCTGATGGATCGCTTGGCCGCCGAGATGGGCGAAGAGGGCGAGTATGCCGTGTTTGTCGGCAGCCTCGGTTCCAAGACGCACAATGAGTGGGTCGACGGTGGCATCAACCGCCAGAAGGAAGCCTACCCGAACATGGTCATGGTCGGCGACAAGAATGAGAGCTTCGACGACGCCGAGATCGCCTACCAGAAGGCTAAGGAAATCCTGGCTGCCTACCCGAATATCAAGGGCTTCCAGGGCAGCGCCTCCACAGACGTCGCCGGCATTGGCCGCGCGATTGAAGAGGCTGGCCTGCAGGATGAGGTTTCTGTCGTGGGCACCAGCCTGCCCTCCATCGCCGGCGACCTGCTTACCACCGGCGCCATTGACGCCATCGGTTTCTGGGATCCGGCCGTTGCGGGCGAAGCCTGCAACAAGCTGGCACAGATGCAGCTCAGCGGCGAGACGATCGGTGAAGGGACTAACCTGGGCATTCCGGGTTACGACAATCTGAAGCTGGTCGGCGAAAATGTTCTGTACGGCAACGCGCCGGTCTACGTCGACGCTGAGACGGCTGGGGACTATCCGTTCTAAGCCTGTCCCGCTGTGAATGAAGGCGGTGCGGCTGGGCAGGCAGAGGCGCAGCAGAGCATTTTCGCTGCTGCGCCCCGCCGGAACCTTCCATACCGCCCACAACGGGCACGGTGTCTCTGGATCGCAACTGCATGAGTGGCTGTCGATTCAGTACGCGCCGTGTCCGTTGTGCTTTCCATCATCCTCATCGGATGGGAATGCGCACCCATCCGCCCGACCAATTGCCAGGATAATACTCCATGGCTGAAGAAATCGTACAACTTTCCGCCATCTACAAATCCTTTGCCGGTGTCAAGGCGCTTCAAGATGTGAGCCTGACCATTGAACGCGGCAAAATTCACTGTCTTGTCGGTGAGAACGGCTGCGGTAAGTCCACGCTGATCAAGATTATCGCAGGCGTCTATCAGCGCGATGCCGGTCAGATTGTCATCGACGGGACGCCTTTCGAACACCTCCATCCGATCGATTCTATTCGCTCAGGAATTCAGGTCATCTACCAGGATTTCTCGCTCTTTCCCAACCTGACGGTCGCTGAGAATATTGCTCTGAACGAGGAGCTGGCTGCAGGGCGCAAGCTGGTCGATTGGCGCCATGTTCGGCAGGTTGCGCAGGATGCCCTGAACCAGGTGCAGATTCAGCTGCCTCTGGATGCTCGTGTCGAAGAGATGTCAGTCGCCAACAAGCAGTTGATCGCTATTTCCAAGGCGCTGCGCCAGAACGCCCAGCTCATTATCATGGATGAGCCAACCAGTGCCCTGACCGAGCGTGAAATCCGCGTGCTTTTTTCGGTCATTCGCCGCCTGGAGGCACGGGGCATCTCGTTTCTCTTTGTCAGCCACAAGCTCAACGAGGTGTTGGAAATCTCGGAAACAATTATCGTCATGCGAAATGGCAAGGTTGTCAGCACCGGACCCGCCGGCGGGTATGACACAGCACGGCTGATCACGGAGATGACGGGGCAGAGCATTACCGAAAAATTCTATGACTTCGAGCCGAACTGGAACCAGCCGGCTCTGCTGCGCGTCAGCGGGCTGAGCGCAGCCCCACTGCTGAATGGGGTCTCCTTTGAGCTGCGTGCCGGCGAAATTGTCGGCGTCACCGGCCTGCTTGGCTCGGGGCGCACTGAGCTGGCGCTGGCGCTCTTCGGCATGTTGCCCCTGACTGCCGGCCAGATTGTGATCAACGACAAGCCCGTACAGATCCGCAGTGTGCAGGACGCCATTGCCCACGGCATCGGCTACGTGCCAGAAGATCGCCTGACCGAAGGCCTCTTCCTGGAGCAATCGATCGGCCGCAATATTGTTGTTCGCACGATCGACCAGCTGCGCACCGCCATTGGCCTGACCGATATCGGCCGCGTCAACGCACAAATCTCCGAGTGGGTCAGCGCGCTGCGCATCAAGACCGCCGATCCGACGTTAGCAGCAAAGACGCTGTCGGGAGGCAATCAACAGCGTGTCGTCGTTGCCAAGTGGCTGGCCAGTAATCCCCAGTTGATGATTCTCAACGGCCCGACCATGGGCGTCGACATCGGCTCCAAGAATGAACTGCACGAGATGATCAAGCATCTGGCGAGCCAGGGTATGGGACTGCTGATTATTTCTGACGATATCCCGGAACTGCTGCAAACCTGTAACCGGATTCTGCTCATGCGCAATGGCGCCATCGTCGAGGAGATCCGGTCGCGTGATACGAATGAAAACGCGTTAGCCGCTAAGCTGATTGAGGATTAGCCCTGTGAATCGACTCTTACGCAGCAACGAAGCCCTGGTTGCGTTGACCATTGTCGGCCTCTGTCTGGTCATCGGCCTCAATAACCCCGTCTTCTTCTCAGTGGGCAACTTGTTTGACCTGCTGCGCAGCAGCATCGTCATGGGTATCTTTGCAATGGGCGTGCTCATTGTGATCGTGTCGGGTGGGATCGACGTTTCCTTTACGGCGATTGGCGTCTTTGCCCTCTATTCGACTGTGCGCATTCTCAAAGAGTTCATGCCCGACGCGCCCATCTGGATGGCCTTCCTGATTGCGTCACTCATCGGCCTCGGCCTTGGTATGATCAATGCCTTCTTCATTGCACGCTTCAAGTTGCCTACGCTCATCGTGACCCTGGGCACCCTCAGCATGTTTCACGGCTTTCTGCTCTTTGCCATCGGCAACCAGATCATCCGTGACGTGCCGCCGGCGATGGATGCCTTTGCTCGCTCGGCATTGCTGCGCATTCCTCTGGAGCGCGGCACCGCCAATCTTCATCCTGCCATTTTGATCACGATCGCTGTCATCCTTGTCGTCTGGCTGCTGCTCACCTTCACCATGCTGGGTCGCGGCATCTACGCGCTGGGCGGTGCGCGCGACGCAGCCGAGCGTGCTGGCTTCAATGTCGCCCGCATCCAGTACTTCATCTATGGCTTTGTGGGACTATTGTCCGGCGTCGCCGGCATGACCTTCGGGTCCCTGGCGCGCCAAGCCAACCCGCAAGATATCGTCGGCCTGGAGCTCAACGTCATTGCAGCTGTCGTGCTGGGCGGCGCACAGCTGACGGGTGGCCGCGGCACGGTCATCGGCACTATTCTCGGCGTCATGCTCGTCGTGATCGCCAACAACAGCCTGATTCTGATCGGTGTGCCGTCGGTCTGGCAGCGCGTCGTCATCGGCTTGATTATCCTCATCGGTACCGGCCTGCCGGCAATCCAGGCTCGACGTGCCGGCAAGCGTTCCTACAGCCTGGCTGAAGCATAGGTGGAGTACGATGGCACAGACATCCACGCGTAAGTCATTCCAGAAGCGCATTTCCGGCGGAAGCCAAACGCTGCGCCTGCTGATTATCACGATTCTGATCTTCATCGGTTTCAGCATGGCGCTCGGCGATAAATTCCTCAGTATCCGTAACCTGCAGTCGATGGCGGTCCAGTTCCCTGAATTTGGTATCCTGGCCTTTGCCATCCTGATCACGATGCTCACAGGAGGCATTGATCTATCGATCGTCGGCACAGCCAACCTGTCGGCGATTGCAGCGGCGCTGCTCCTGACCCGGCTCTCCGGCGATGGAGGCGCAGGCATGCCGCTGCTGGTGACGATTCCGCTGGCCATGCTCGTCGCCCTGGCCGTCGCCTCCCTGTGCGGGCTGTTGAATGGGTTTCTGGTCTCGAAAGCGGGCATCACGCCTATCCTGGCGACACTTGGCACCGGCTCACTCTATACCGGTCTCTCCTATGTCATCACAGGCGGGCCGGCGATCACCACGACGCAATTGGCTTTTATCGGCAATGGCTCCATCCTGGGCTTGCCGATTCCAGTGATTGTTTTTGTGGTCCTTGCCATTGCATTTGCCGTGATCCTTCAGCGCACGACCTTTGGTTTCAATATCTATATGCTCGGCACCAATCCGACAGCCGCTGTCTTTTCAGGCATCAATACGATGCGCGTGCTGTTGCGCACGTACTGGCTGGCCGGGCTCGTCGCAGGCATTGCCGGTATTATTTTCCTGGCACGTGCCAATTCGGCTAAGCCCGACTACGGCTCTTCCTTCATTTTGCTCACGGTGCTGATCGCGATTTTGGGCGGCATCAGCTATACGGGTGGTTTCGGTACAGTCTCCGGCCTCGTGCTTTCGGTGCTGAGCATCCAGTTTCTCTCCACTGGCCTCAATATGCTGATGCTGGAATTGTCGGGCTCTTCTGCCGCTATCTTCTTCCGCCAGTTCGCCTGGGGCGCGCTGCTCCTTCTCGTGATGGTAGTGAATTACTACGTCGAGCAGCGGCGCCAGCGCAGTACCGGCTGATCGCCAGAATCTTTGTTCACCGACCCACTGTAACTACTCAAGGAGTACATTATTATATGACTACCATTGCCTATCTTGGCCTCGGCATCATGGGGCGCGGCATGTCCGCCAACCTGCTCAAGGCCGGCCACGCCGTCACGGTGTGGAATCGTACCCCCGAACGCTGCGGGCCGCTCGTTCAGCTGGGGGCCAGCCAGGCGGCAACGCCGGCGGAGGCTGTGGCCGGTGCCGACGTCGTCATCTATTGCCTGAGCGACGACCGCGCCGTTACAGACCTGGTCTGGGGCGAAGGCCGGCTCATCGATGCTCTCCGTCCGGGACAGATCGTGCTGGACATGACGACAGTCCATCCTGATACGAGCCGCGCCGAGTTTGCTGCCTTCACCGAACGTGGGGTGGAGTTCCTCGATGCGCCGGTCTTTGGCTCCAAGAATGAGGCGGCCAACGGTGGGCTGTGGATTGTGGTCGGCGGCAGTCGCTCCGTCTACAACCAGGTGTTGCCCCTGCTGGAGCCGTTGAGTGAGACAACACACTATATGGGCGGCAATGCCATGGGCGCTTCGATGAAACTTGTCGGCAATCTCGTCGTCGCATTTCAGCTGGAAGCTATCGGCGAAGCCATGATCCTGGCGACCAGGGCCGGCCTCGATCCGCACGATGTGCTGGGCGTGCTGCATGTCACTGACTTCAAGTCGCCCATCTTCGACGGTGTCGGAAACGCGCTGGTGCGCCGTGACTTTGACGTCAATTTCGCCCTGAAGCTCATGCTCAAGGACGCCAACCTCATCGCCCGTTTTGCCCAGGATCTCAACGTGCCGCTGCCGGGCGTCGCAGCCATTCGCGAAAATATCAAGGCCGGCGTCAATAAGGGGTGGGGCGAAGAGAACGCGTCGGCATTCATCAAGTATCTGGAGGAAGCTGCCGGCGTGCAGGTCGGTAGCTGAGCACAGCTGCCGGCAGACGAACCGCTGTCAAAAAGCGAGCTGGGCACGGCAACGATGCCTGGCTCGCTTTTTTGTCTGTAATGCCCGATAATGCCTCACCCGCCCTGGGCAGCAAGGTCGGCGGGCGGCAGGGGGTTGACGAAAGCGTTATGGTTCTTTATGCTTTATGATAGAGCGTGATGATATGACCAATCCGAACTCATTTCAATCCGAAGTATCTTCTACCGGCCAGCGCACTGAAGGCCGCTCGCGGCAGAGCGTGGCTCGCGACGAGGCAGGGCTGGTTTCCACCGCCCCGGCCGAAGAGCGCGCTGTGCTCGTGGGCGTCGAGTTGCAGCACGCCCCTTCGCTGCTCATGCTGGAGGACTCGCTCGACGAACTGGCCCTCCTGGCCAAGACTGCGGGCGTCAGCAGCGTCGCGCGCCTCACCCAGCGCTTGGAGACACCTAACCCGGCTACGCTGATCGGCTCTGGCAAGCTCGAGGAGTTACAGACGGCCGTCACCGAGCTTGGCGCTAATGTCGTGATCTTTGACGACGAACTGTCGCCTCGCCAGCAGCGCGAGCTGGAGAAGGCGCTGGGCGAAGAGGTCAAGGTGATCGACCGCACCGCGCTGATCCTGGACATCTTTGCGCGTCACGCCCGCACGCGCGAGGGGGCCGTGCAGGTTGAACTGGCACAGTACGAGTATCGCCTGCCACGCCTGACGCGGGCGTGGACACACTTGGCGCGCCAGGCTGGCGGGCGCGCAGGCGGCGCAGCGGGCGGTGTCGGTGTGCGTGGCCCTGGTGAGACCCAATTGGAAGTCGACCGCCGCGAAATCAACCGGCGGATTGCGTTCCTCAAGCGGCAACTCGCCGACATCACCAAGCACCGCGAGCAGTACCGCGTCCAACGCCGCCAGTCGGCGATTCCTGTGGTCGCCGTGGTCGGCTACACCAATGCCGGCAAGAGCACGCTGCTCAATACGATTTCCGATGCCAACGTGGTGGCGGAAGACCAGCTCTTCGCCACCCTCGATCCGACGACTCGCCGTGTCAGGTTGCCCAGCGACCGACTTGCACTCTTCTCCGATACGGTCGGGTTCATCCAGAAACTGCCCACGATGCTGGTGGCGGCCTTCCGTTCCACGCTGGAGGAGGTCAACGAGGCAGACTTGCTCGTCCATGTGGTGGATATTTCGCATGCTAACATGGAAGAGCAGATTGCGGCCGTGGAGGAGATGCTCGATGACCTGGGCGCAGCCAACAAGCCTATCGTCGTCGCACTCAACAAGGTCGACCGCCTGGATCGCAGCGATCCGAACGACGCGCAGGTGTTGGCGCAGGCGGTCACCGACAATCCAAGCGCAGTTCTGATCAGCGCACGAGAAGGCTGGGGCATCGACGATCTGCTCACCGCCATCGACAATGCCCTGAAACAGCGCATGGCGCTCGTCGATGTGTTGATCCCCTACAGCCGCGGCGATCTCGTATCCATGATTCATGAACATGGCACGGTCGAGTCAGAGGAGCACACGGAGACCGGTACCCACCTCGTCGGTTATCTGCCCATCCACCTGGCCGGCCGCCTGTCACCTTACTGGACGGCCAATGCCGGCGAGTAACATAGAGCGCAGATGAGGCGGACGGGCGCAGATTTTCCCGGATTCGCGCTCGCCCTGCGCTCCTGCGCGCTCCCTCCGTCTCTCAGCTTGACACTTTGCGCCGCGTGATGAGGCTGATAATCTCCTCTGCGCTGGTTTCGATGGGCTTGTCCGTCGTATCGATCACGTGATAGCCGCGCTGATAGTAGTAATGGTTGGCTGCGCGCATCTCGTCGATCACCGACTGGCGGTCGACATAGCCCTCCTCGCGCAGTCCCGATCGTGCTGCCCGATAGCACCGGTGGGCGATCAGCTGCGCAGGCTCGATGACCAGACCGACGATTTTGTGTGGATCGACGGCGTCCAGTTCGGAGGGGGGCGGTATGCCGGGCACGAAGGGCACGTTGGCTGTCTTCCAGCCCAGAATCGAAAGGTACATACTGAGCGGCGTCTTGCCCACGCGCGACACCCCAAGCAGGACGATCTCTGCCTTGGCCAGATCCTCGACGCGCTTGCCGTCGTCGTGCGCCACGGTGAACTCAATCGCCTCGACACGGTCAAAATAGGCGCGGCGCATCTGGTGGTAGAGACCCGGTTTCTGCTCTGGCTGCATGGCCAGTTCACGGCTTAGGTGCTCTTCCAGCGGGCCGGCCAGATCAAAGGTGACGATGCCTGCCTGCGCCGCTTCGGTGACCAGCAGGCGGCGGAAGTTGCGGTTGACCATCGTGTGGAGAATGATTGCGCCCGGGATGCCCGTCGCTTTCTTCACAACTTCGTGGACGCGCTCTTCACTGACAACTTTGGTCTCGACGTGAATCTCTACGTTGACATCGGGAAACTGGGCCAGCA
>CAIRNL010000453.1 GCA_903879975.1 uncultured Chloroflexota bacterium
CTCGTCTCCAGTTCAATCATCGACCGCGTGGCCGCTGCCCTGGGACGCCCGCTCGCAGAGGTCCCGGTCGGCTTCAAGTTCTTCGTCGAAGGGTTGCTGGAGGGTTCGTTTGGCTTTGGAGGCGAGGAGAGCGCCGGCGCGTCCTTCCTGCGCCGGCGCGGCACAGTCTGGACCACGGACAAGGACGGCATGATCCTGGGCCTGCTGGCTGCCGAGATCACCGCAGTGACCGGCAAGGACCCGGGCGAGCATTACCGCCTGTTGGAAGAACGCTTCGGCCGTTCCTACTACGAGCGCATCGACGCGCCGGCCAATCGTGCGCAGAAGGCGATTCTCGCCAACCTGTCCCCTGAGAAGGTCAAGGCGCAAATGCTCGCCGACGAGCCGATCACGGCGAGGCTCACCAAGGCCCCGTACAATCAGGCACCCATCGGTGGCCTCAAGGTGGTGGCGCAGAATGGCTGGTTTGCTGCACGCCCGTCCGGCACCGAGGATGTCTACAAGATCTACGCCGAGAGCTTTATCAGCGCCGAACATCTCCGGCGCATCCAGGTCGAAGCTCAGCAGATCGTCGGCGATGCACTGAGCACAGCGTAATCCTGTGATCCCTGGCTGGGCGGGTGCTGGCTGCAATCATCAAACAAGAGCCGGCAACCAGGTTCAACCAGGAAACCGAAAGCATCGAATGGAAAACGAGAGTATCTATGAGAATCACTAGTGCCGAGGAAGCTGTCAACGTTATCAAATCCAGCGACCGGGTCTTTGTGCATGGGGCGGCAGCAACTCCCACCCAATTGATCCTCGCTATGACGGCGCGCGCATCCGCACTGTGCAACGTCGAGGTTGTCCATCTGCACACCGAGGGGCCGGCTCCTTACGCCGCAGCGCAGTATGCCGACAATTTCCAGACCAACTGCCTCTTCGTAGGGGCTAACGTGCGTGAATCTGTCAACGAGGGGAACGCCGACTATATCCCTGTCTTCCTCAGTGAGGTGCCGGGACTGTTCCGCAAGGGCATCATGCCGTTGGATGTGGCACTGGTACAGGTCTCCCCACCTGACCGGCACGGTTTTTGCTCGCTCGGCGTTTCGGTGGATGTCGCGCGCGCAGCTGTGCAGGTAGCTCGCCACGTCATTGCGCAAATCAACCCTAATATGCCGCGTACACATGGTGATGGCCTGATCCACATCGGTAATATCGACAGCGCAGTGGTCGTCGATGACCCGCTGCCGGAGGTTGTACCGGGCGAACCGGGGCCGGTCGAGACGGCGATCGGCCACTATGTCGCTGAATTGGTTGAGGATGGCGCCACATTGCAGATGGGAATCGGTGCCATTCCCAACGCCGTGCTGGCGGCATTGCACAATCATCGCGATCTGGGCATCCATACTGAGATGTTCTCCGACGGCGCCATCGATCTCATCGAGCGCGGGATCGTCAACAATGAGAAAAAACGTATTCATCCTGGTAAGGTCGTCAGTTCTTTTGCCATGGGCACGCGGCGTATGTATGACTACATCGATGACAATCCGGCTGTGGTGCTGCTCGACGTGGCCTACGTGAACGACACGGCTGTCATTCGCCGTAACCCCAAAGTGACTGCGATCAACAGTGCTATCGAGGTCGACTTGACTGGCCAGGTCGGCGCTGATTCCATGGGCACGCGCCAGTATTCGGGTGTCGGTGGCCAGATGGACTTCGTGCGCGGCGCCGCACTCTCCGAGGGCGGTAAACCAATCATCGCATTGCCCTCGGTGACCAACAAGGGTATTTCGCGCATCGTGCCGCACCTGCAGTTGGGTACGGGCGTGGTGACGACGCGCGCACACGTGCACTATGTCGTCACGGAATATGGCATTGCCTATCTCTATGGCAAGAATTTGCGCCAACGGGCGCGGGCGCTCATCGATATCGCCCATCCCGACCACCGCGATCAACTGGAAAAAAAGGCTTGGGAGCGCTTCAAACGCTGGCCTGAATATGCTTGATCGACAGGACGGCCAACCTGTCGGGCAGGTGACGCTGACGGCGCTCCTGCCCGCTCACGCCGTTGACGCAGCCTACCTGCACATGTCCGGACAGCCAGACACTTTTCTGACGAGCCTGGGTCCCGAGATCCTTACCGTACTGTACCGGTCGCTGCCCGTATCACAGCACGCCTTCGGTTTTGCGGCTGTCGACCCTGGCCGGCCAGCATCGCTGATTGGCTTTGTCAGTGCAACCACGAGTGTTGGCACACTCTTTGCAGAGATGGGTACGCGTCAAATCCGCGCGTTTTTGCCTCCCTTGCTGCGACGTTTTGTCCGCCAGCCCACATTGCTGGCCCGCGCTGCCCAGACGTCCCTTTACCCGTTCATGCATGGCACAGCCGGCGCAGGCATTCCGTCCCCTGCCGAGTTGCTTTCCATTATGGTCGATCCGGCACAGCGCGGGCGCGGTATCGGCTCGCTGTTGGTGGCTGCATTGCAAGCAGAATGCCGGCGCCGCGCAGTCGACGCGCTCGACGTGACCGTGGATGCTGCCAATATTGGTGCGCAACGTTTTTATGTGTCACATGGATTTGCTTTTGTCCGTACGTTCACGCTCTACGGACGCAAAATGTGTCTCTTCCAGTCCCAACTCCGTTAATGCATCGCACCGCCTGCCACACGGGCTTGCCGACGGGTAGCTTACTGATTTGGCGAATCGCCCGTTCCCTCGCAAAATGGATCAAATGAATCGGGCTTCTTTCACTGCCGGTACAGCCGCACCGGCGCCAGCTTTTTCCTGGCGCCGCCTGCTGCTGTTGCTGGGTTTGGGGCTGGTGACGTGCGTGCTGCTGGTCGCACTCTTTGGCGGTGAAGATACGCTGGCGGCTGTGCGCCATGCCGATATACGCTGGCTGCTACTGGCCTTCGCCGTGCACTATTCGAGTTTTGCCGTGCGCGGCCATCGCTGGCAGTGTCTGCTGGCGGTGATCGGTTACCGCCTCGACTATCTGTACACCACCGGGCTGCTGCTGGCGGGCTGGTTTGTCAGTGCCCTGTTGCCCGCACGCGCGGGCGACTTCATGCGTATCGGCGTGCTGCGCCTTGCCGGGCGCCGCCACGCGCCGGTGCCCGTGGCGGCAAGCCTTGGTTCGATCGTGCTAGAACGTGCGCTTGATATCCTGGCCATCGTAACGCTCGGCGCACTCTTTGGCTTTGCCGTGCTGCGCAACGGGGCGCCGGGCTGGCTGCTGGCCAGCTACGCTATCGGCATGGCGTTGCTGCTTATCTTGGGGGCAGGCCTGCTGGCGGCGCCGTCCCTGCTGGCTTGGATGCGCCGCTGGTCCGGGCAGCACGCTTGGCACTCGCTTGTCGGCTTTGCGGAACAACTTGCAGCCAGCCTGCGTGTATTGATCCAGCAGCCCAGCGTGGGCCTGCTTGTCACTGGCCAAAGCCTGTATATCTGGTTGTGCGATGCGCTCGTTGTCTGGTTCGTGATTTTGGCGCTCGGTGCAAGCGTGCCGTTCAGTATCGCTGCGTTCGTCGCACTGACGGTTGACGTGCTGGCCGCAGTGCCGCTGACCCCGGGGGGGGTCGGCCAGATCGACGTTGCCTATGCCGGAATTTTTGCCTTCCTGCCGGGTCTTCTCTTCAATGTGGGGGCCGCTGTGTTGTTGATTCGGTTTATTACATACTGGAGCTTTCTCGCTTTTACCGGCCTGGTGACCTTCGCGGCTGGCTTCAGCGAACTGCTTCAGCGCGTCCGCAGCGAGCCTGTACTGGTCGACCCCGCCGGCCGGCCGACACCGCCAGGGGACGCATAGAGGCGGATACGGCTGTGATTCGACTGCAAGACTTCTATCGAAGAAACTACTGGTTTCTTGTGGTGCTGGTACTCTTTGCCAGCTTTCGCTTCTTTGCGATCCTGCTCTTCCGGCCAGGCGGGTTTATCGCCGACAACTCCGACTACGAGTTTTATTACGCATGGGGGCTGACCATCCCCATGGGCTACACGACCTTTGTCGACCTGTGGACAGCCTATCCGCCGCTTTTTCCAGGGCTCATGCTGCCGGTCTTCGAACTGTCCAGCCGGATTCCACCCTGGGTAGAGCCGCGGCTCTTCTTTCATGTGCTCTTCGGCCTGGAATTGCTGCTCTTTGAGATCGGCAACCTCGTACTCATGTACCGGCTGGCGGCGAAGTTGGCTGCCGACGACCAGGGAGTCGATTCTGCACCGCGCGATCTGGCTTCACAGCCCATGCAGGTGGTGTTGCTCTATGCGTTCCTCTTTGCACCGGTCTACACATTGTTGGGCTGGTTCGAAGCTATGCCGCTCTTTTTTCTGTTGTTGGGCTTAGACTTGCTGCTCACCGGGCGGCGTGGCGGGTGGATCGGCAGTGCATTGGCCGCTGCGTTGGGCTTTCTCGTCAAGCTGACCCCCATCATCCTGGTTCCGGTCGCTGTCCGCTGGTTTGGCTGCCGGCTGAACTGGGACGCAGCACGACATGAGTGGTTCAATCCCCATTCGCCGCGCAATCTGCTCAAGCCGCTGACCTATGCCGGCATCTTTGCCGCGCTGGTCGTAGGCCTTGGCCTGTCCCTGGCACACTTCAACCTGCGCTTGGCACTCAGCAGTTTTACCGTCAATAGCCTGCGCCCGCCGTGGCAGAGCCTGTGGGCGCTCATCGACGGTTTCTACGGGTTTGGTCTGGTGCCGGTCGATATGCGGAATCTGTCGGGTTTGGCGTCCGGTGGCCAGTGGGAGTCCCGCCTGCCGTGGGGGCTGATCACGGTGGCTTTCGCACTGCTCTATCTATGGCTCTACACGCGGGGCTACGACTGGACGCACAGGCGCACCCCGGTCACCTTCACCGCGGTCAGTGTGGTCTGGCTTTTCCTCTACAGCAAAGGTTGGAGTCCCCAGTTTGTCGTGTGGATTCTGGCGTTTCTCGTGCTGCTGCGCCCCAACCTGCAGAGCGTCCTTCTGAGCGTGGCGTTGACTGCGCTCAACGTGATCGAAAGCAGTATCTACCTGATCCTGCTGCCTGACGCACGCTGGATCATGGTGGGCACCGTGCTGGCGCGTACGACGTTGTTACTCCTGATTGCCGTGCAGTGGCTCGGCCAAATCTGGCCGAGCCTGCGCGCAGGCCAATATATGCAGCGCATGGCCGCTCAGCTGGCCGGCACAGTGATGGCTGCCATGGTCGTGGGGGTGATCGCCGGCGCGCCCGTTGCGGCACAGGCCTATCAGGATCGCCGCTTGGCTGAACACCCCTGCCGTGCCGCTATCGAGCAGTGGACGGCGGAGGCAGACGGTGTGACGCAGACGATTGCAATGGATGATACAGCGCTGTGGAGCGATCTCTATCCCTGGTTGCGTACCGCGTACGAACTGGTGGTCGTGGATGGCTACAACCCAGAGGACGTGCCAGCCGCAGTGGTCGAAGCCGACAAACTGGCAGAACTCGCCCGTGCAGGCGAGTTCTGGTGGGTCGAGCGCAGCACTGCGCCAGCCGGCCAATGGTCGCCGGCGCTAGCACAACTGGCCGGCAGCCCTGATATCGCCCTGATCGATGAAGAGCAGTTGGGCGCATGCAAGGTGGTGCGTGTGCTGACCTTGCCTAACGATACCTGGGTTGCCAAGTTCTCGACGCAGGCTGCCGAGGACAGGGGCGCAGACTGGCCGGCCATTTACCTGCGCAGCACGATGATGGGCGTCGCACGCCGCGGGGCAGCTTTGCCGCTTGTCCTCTACTGGCAGGCAGATCGGCCGGTGAATACCAGTTACACGGTTTTCACGCAGCTGATGGACGCAACGGGACGGATTGTGGCGCAGCAGGACAATGTGCCTGTCATGGGGCTGGCGCCGACTGACACCTGGCAGCCGGGCGTCATGGTGCGCGATCCCTACTCGCTCCAGATTCCAGCCGGCACGGCACCAGGCTTTTACGAACTGCATATCGGCTTGTACGATGCTGCCGGTCGCCTGCCGGTGACGTTGCCCGGTGACACGGCGGCCGATCATTTGACCTTGTCGGTCGATGTCCGCTAGCATCATGGCTATGCAGAGCACTCGGCGCGATATCAGCCCCAAAGACCGTAGTACGGCATTCCTGATTTTTGGCTTCCTGCTGGCCTGCTACATGCTCACCTTTACAGGGCGCATCGACAGCAGTGACGGTCTCTCTACCTTTGCTACGACCGAAAGCTTTGTCCGCTACGGTGGATTCGACAGCAACCAGGTGCTCTGGATGGGTAACCAACAGGGCAATATCGGACCGGATGGCAATCTATACTCGCGCAAGGGGCTGGGGATGGTGCTCCTGGCCATGCCACTGCTCTGGCTCGCCAAGGTCTGGCCATCGATCGGTCTCGTACACGCCGCTATGTTGCTCAATCCGCTGCTGACGGCGTGGACGGGCGCGCTGATCTTCCGTGCAGGACGGAGGCTTAACTGGACCCGTGCGCTGTCGATGACGACGGCGCTGATTTTTGGCCTGCTCACCATGGCGTGGCCCTACGCACAGAGCTATTTCAGCGATCCCGTAAGCGGATGGGGGCTTTTTGCCGCTGCGTACGGCCTGATAGCGTATAGCCAGTCGGGGCGCAAGCATTATCTCGTGGGCGCCGGAGTGGCCTGGTCTATCGCCTATCTTACGCGCACCATCAATTTGATGACGCTGCCCATCTATACCCTGGGCCTCCTGCTTGTGCTGCGCCCGGCCTTCACGCATCTGGGGACGGCGCTACCCGAACGCCTGCGCCGTGCGTTCTGGTGCTGGTGGCGCCCCGTGGTGACTTTTGCAATCCCAGTTGTGGCGGCAGGGTTGCTGTCGTTGTGGTGGAACTGGGCGCGCTACGGCAGCATCTGGGACACGGGCTACGTGGAGACTGAAACATTTAGCGCCGACTGGGTTTTTGGCCTCTTTGGGCTGACCGTCGGGCCGGCACGGGGCATCATCTGGTACAATCCGATTCTGCTGCTGGCCGTTCCCGGGGCAGTCTGGTTCTGGCGCTATCAGCGCCGTATCCTGCTCCTTTCCATAGCGCTGATCTCCCTCTATTTCGTCGTGTACGCCAAGTGGTACATGTGGCATGGCGGCTACAGCTGGGGACCCCGTTTTGTCGTGCCTATGGTGCCATTTCTCAGCTTGTTGGCAGGACCAGGTTGGAACGCGCTCATGAGCCAACGCCTGCTGAACTGGTTCGGCGTGCTGGCCGGCAGTGTGCTGGCGGCCGGGTCGTTGTGGGTGCAGTGGCTTGGATTGCTGGTGCCATTTGCTCTTGTGCAGGATCGCTTGGCGACCGAGGTGACACCGCTCTTTGCCGACGTAACTTTTACCGACATCCGCTATTCGCCGCTGCTCCTGCAATGGCCGGCGATTCGGCCCGAGACCATTCACCTCGCTTGGTGGCGTGGC
Organism: uncultured Chloroflexota bacterium; assembly: GCA_903879975.1. Taxonomy (GTDB): domain Bacteria; phylum Chloroflexota; class Anaerolineae; order Caldilineales; family Caldilineaceae; genus Caldilinea. Next base: position 7,391 of record CAIRNL010000453.1, read on the forward strand.
GACGTGTGGCCGGACGGAGTCGACTGGTTGGCGTTCGGCATGACCTTGGCGGGCATTGCGGTGGGTCTCCTGCTGCTCGTGCAGCAGGTGTACAGCGGGCGCAGCGACGATCGCGAGGATCGGCTGCGCAACGGGCTCTACGCGGCGGCGCTCATGCTCATCACCGTTGCATTGTTGACATACTATAACCGCGCGCTCGAAGTCCCCGTGGTGCGCACGCTTGCCGACCGCATTGCCCGTGACGAACGTACGGGCGATGCCGTGCTCTTGCTGCACACCGACGCCACGCAGAGCTTTGCCAACGCATACCGGGGCGTGCTGCCAGTTTATGGCCACCTTGCCGCCGGTAGATTGAATGCCGAACAGGCAGCCTGGCTGTCCCGTCTGGAACAACGTTACGACCGGCTGTGGGTGGTGCCCAACGGCTCGCTGCCGGAACAGTCGGGCTGGGAGCGAGCACTGCGCGTACAGGATTTCCTGCTCAGCGACGACCGCTTGAGCGGCGAGAGCAATCAACGCGTGGCGCTCTACGCACTGTTGCCACGCGCACAGATGGTGGAGAGCGGCCTGGGCACCGTTTTTGGCGATCCGGCTGCACCGCTGCCCGTGACGGAGTCCAGTGGCTGGATCCGGCTCAAGGGCTATGCTATTACCCCCGTCGTCGAGCGTCATACGCAGCTTCTGCTCACGCTACTTTGGGAAAGCTTGCAGCCGATCACGACCGATTACCAGGTTTTTGTTCATCTGCTCGACGCGTCGGGCAACAAGCTTGCGCAACGCGACGGCCAGCCCGTGCAGTGGATGCGACCGACCAGTACCTGGAAACCGGGTGAGGAGATCGCCGATCGTTACGGTCTGCTGCTGCCGCAGGACCTGGCACAGGGACGCTACACCCTGGCCGTGGGACTCTATGATCCGGTTACAGGCCAACGGCTGCCGGTCAGCGCAGGGCCGGCCAGCTATGCCATCGAACTGGGGCCGGTCGAAGTTCGCTAGTCAACGATGAGGAAAGTCAATCCGGTGAAAACTCGCCACTTTCTCCCAACCAGCTTCATATCCCTGCCTGCCTCGCCTTGCATGCCCTGGCGGGTGCTGCTGGCGCTCTCGCTGTGGGTGTTGGCTGCGTGTGGCGGCAATGATGCCACACCGACAGCAGTGCCTACACCTATCCCGACACCAGAGCCGATCGGAGTCATTGCTGTGACACGGCAGGCCGTAGAGACCCTGCCTGCCATGGTCGAAGAGACTGTGCCACTGCCCGCTCTGCCGGCGACGCCGACGATTTCCGAACTGACCGTGGTCGAGGACGATATCGATTGCAGCATCGATTTCGATATCGACCTCGCTGGCTACGAAGATTTGAAGCTGAAGATGGGCTGCGCAGTCGGTCCAAGTAATAACGGGCCGGTCGGTCTCAATGAGTTTGGCCCCGGACCGCAATACAGTCGCTTCATGCTTTGGTTTGGCGCCGAACAAGAAATCTATGTGCTCTTCCCCGACCAAACATGGCAGTCCTATCGCGATACGTGGGACGAGAGTCAGCCCGAGTTTTCCTGCAATCCGTTGAACGTGGCGCCTTCCTCACCACCGCTGCCGCGGCGCGGGTTTGGCAAGCTGTGGTGCTCAGTGCAGAGCCTCCAGGAGCAACTGGGCGCCATTGAGCGCGAGGAGCGCCTCTGCCAGCATGTGATCGTGCAGCCGTTTGAGCAAGGTCGTATGGTTGCCTGTTTCGAGGATGCCACGATTCGCTATTTCCGCTTGCTCAACGACGGCACCTGGGATCTCCAGGTGGTGCAATAGAAGAGGATGTCCCATGCGCGTGATTGCAGGCAAAGCCAAAGGACGGCGGCTGATGATGGTGCCAGGCGACAGCACCCGCCCAATTACCGATCGTGCTAAGGAAGCCCTCTTCAGCATTATGGGCACCTGGATCGAAGGTACCCGCGTACTCGATCTCTTTGGTGGCACCGGCAGCGTTGGCATCGAGAGCCTGAGCCGTGGCGCCGATTTCGTACAATTTGTCGAATTGAATCGCAAAGCAGTGGAGACGATTCGTGCCAACCTGCGCCACTGCGGGTTCGAGCAGCAGGCAGCCATTGAACGCGGGGATGGCTTTGCCTATCTTCAACGTTACCAGGGACACCCGTATGACCTGATCTACGTAGCACCGCCACAATATCAGGAGTTTTGGATCAAGGCGCTGCAGAGAGTCGACGACCAGCCCGCACTGCTGGCAAAGTTCGGCAGCGTCATTGTGCAGATTCATCCACGCGAGGACGCTCCCGTTGCGCTGAAACGGCTCGAAGAGTACGATCGCCGGCGCTATGGCTCTGTGATGTTGATTTTTTACATGACTGCAGAAGATCTGGCCGCGGCCGCTGCAGAAGACGATGGATGGGCTGACGGCGAGACACAGGATGAAGAGAGCGCTTGGGACGATCCATCCGAGGCGGATGAGGGCGCATGACGATCGTGCAAGCAACTGAATCCAGATGAAAAACAGCGGGCGTGCCAACTGGCACGCCCGCTTCCAGACTCGTCAGATAACTCCCTCAGTCAGCCATCGGGAAATAAACAATCTGCCCCTCAGCGGCCTCGGTCGGCACGCTGATTGCAGTCTCCTCTGCAATCGCCGAGTGGCCGGCGTTGTCGATGATTGCCAGCGTATATTCGCCTGCGCTAAGCCCCTCGACCAGGATACCCGCATCGCTGGCTGTGTACTCGCCGATCCGCGTGCCTTCGCTGGTGGTCACAGTGACCTTGACACCCACTAGATTGACCTCGACATCATCCATGATGCCGTTGCCATTGTTGTCTACGAAGAAGAGCACGGCGACATCGCCCGGCTTGACAGCCGCATCATGGACGATCGTGGGCGCGGCTATGGCCATCGCTGCGCTCTCCGCTCGAATCGGAGCTGCCCCACCGCCTTCGATCTTGCGCATGGAAATCAGCGCATCATCCAGTGCCGAGACAAAGGTATCGAACTTCTGGCCGGTCAGGGCGAGGGTTGTCATGGCACTCTGGACGTCGCCTAATGTGGCGTCTTGCTCGTCCAACTGCGCCAGAGCCGTGTCGACCTCGCTCCGGGCACTGGCCATTTGGTCGCGCACATCGGTCACCTGCGCGGCGACCGTGTCGAGATTCTGGCTTACCGCACCCACATTCTCGTTGACGCGTGTCAGGCTGGCTTCCATGACCGCGAGACGCTCGGGGTGGGTGAAGTTGAGCGTGCCGCCATTGATCAGAGCCAGCACGAGCAGCGTCGACAGCATGCCGAGCACAGCGCCGCCGACAGCGGCAAAAAACATCGACAGCGAGTCCTGCGAGGCTGCCTTGTACTCGAGTTCCGGGGCACTGGACTTGCGTTCATTGTTTTTCATTTCAAGGGATTCGTTCTGAACACTCATAATACTCCTTCCTGGCTTGCTAGATACGCGCTTTACGGGTTGTGTTCCGCTGTGTACCCTTTTGACATACCCTATGCCATAATAGCGTTGAGCACGGTGCAAATCGGTATCGTTGCATTCATTGGTGCCTGTCGCCAGCGCTCATGACGCAACTTCCGGCTGTTCATGTGAGTCGACTGTCGGCCCAGGTATGTGCTTGGTAAATGTGCAAAATGGAACAAACAACAGCTAAGTCTAGCGGTACGACGCAACCTGCGTCAAGCTGTCAGGGATACAATTGACCACCGAATTGCAGTCGTTTGATGCGCATGCATCTATCCGGGA
>CAIRNL010000454.1 GCA_903879975.1 uncultured Chloroflexota bacterium
TCGGAGATTTCGTAGGCATCGAGCGTGTTCAGCACCCAGATCAGGTCAGCCAGATTCACCCGTTGTTCCTGGTTGAGCATGCCCATCATGCCCAGGTCGAGGAAGATGATCTTGCCGTTCTGGAGGTTGACCAGAATATTGCCGGGGTGCGCGTCGCCGTGGAAGTAGCCGTCGAAGATGATCTGCTTGATCATGATGACCGGATGATGAGTTTGCCGGTGAACAGCACAATGAATGGGCGCAGAAACGCGTTCAGCACGCCAAACAGGAAGCCAGCGGTCAAAAATTGAATGGCTACGAAGCGCGGTGAGGTTTGAAGGCCTGGCAATAACCAGAGCGCAACGGTCACCGCAATGCTGTTGATCAGGACATGGAAGATGAAGGATATCGCCGGTTTCCAGCGAGAAGTGGACTGCGTAGCCGTTGCTGCAACAACGGATGGAGAATTGGACAATAGGGTCAGCCTCATGGGTCAAGCCTACGGACGCAAAGTAGGGTAGGACAATCAGGCAGATTATACATCACGGACGCTGGACAGCTGCAACAGCTGGAAGGTGGGCTGTTGCTGAGGTGAAGCGGGGCGGCACGAAAAAAAGGGATGCGGACAGCACGCTGCCCGCATCCCCTTTCCGAATGCGTCGAGAGTCGACTGTGGGGCTAGTTTATTTCAGCCGGAACGCCATGATGATAGCAAAGATGCCACCGACGATGGCGAAGACACCGATGACCGTCGGCAGAACCAGCGCTGCTGCCAACATGTTACCCAACAGCAGGATGCCGACGACAATCGAGATGCCACCCATGATGCCCGCACCCCAGCCGCCGCCCTGGAAGGCCGCAATCAGACCCAGAATGCCCATGATGAGACCCTGGATCGCCAGGACGAGCACGATCGCCAGACCGAAGGATGCCAGCCGCTCGGGCGCACTGGCGTCGACCAGGAACCAGCCGGCGACGATCCCGATGATGCCGCTCAGAATCTTCCACCCCCACTGGCGCCGGTCCCAGATCAGGCTGACCAGGTAATAGACACCCGTCACAAGCCAGTAAAGGCCAATCGCCCATACTATGACATTGGCAACTCGCAACGGATTCGCCAACAGCATGAGGCCGACGATGATCTGGATGATGCCGAAAACCAGGATCAACCACCACGGAGTAGCATTCTTCTCCTGGATCGCTACTGCTCCCATACGTGAAGCTCCTTTCAGTTGTGACGCTTGTTGTTTGATATGCTTCAGATGAAATGCTTGCAGATCAATATGCCCTGCTTCACACAAGATGATAGACCAGGTCTGACCAATTTGCAAGATAGCGTGATAGAGTGACATAAAATAACGACGCTGGGAACCAATGGCGCTGTACATGCGTCAACTCTAGTACGGACATCTTGGAGTACATCAGGAGTGAGGCATGAACAACAATAGCGGCAACGGGCCTGTCTATCCCGGCTGGCTGCGGCCGGTCATCTTCGTCGGCGGCGCGGCGCTCTTGCTGAGCATCGGCTATTTCATCGGCGCAACCTTCTTCGCCGTCCCGCCAACGACACCCGTGGCCGAAGCGCCGGTTGAGTGGACGCGCACGCTGATCCCAACCTTCACCCCGTCCCCTGTGCAGCCGACGGCCACCCAGACCGCCTTACCGACCATCACGCCAGTGCCGACGGCGACCGCTCTCCCTCCGACTGTCACGCCGATCCTGATCGTCGTGACCGCTGTCGCTACGCCGCCGCCAACTAACACGCTGCTGCCGCCTACCGCAACTGCACCGCCCGGCACCAATCAGTCGCCATCCACCCAATCGACGCCCACCCGGACACCGACGTTGCTCGCCACGGCAACCTGGACTCCGATGTCCACGGCGACGTGGACCCCCATGCCCACGGCGACCGAAACTGCTACTCTTCTACCGACCGCCACGCTGACGCCGACCGCCACGCTGACGCCGACAGGTACGGCCACTGCCACACTTCTGCCCACGGCAACCGAGACTGTTCCGATGACGCCGCTGCCGACTGCAACGGCTACCTTCCTGCCGACAGCGACCGAAACGGCCACTCCAACCGCAACCAGCCAGCCGACTGTCACCGAGACGCCCACAGCAACCGAGACTGCTACCGCCACGCCCTTGCCTACAGCCACTGAGACGGCCACCATGACGCCAACGGCTACGCTCAAGCCAGTGCCGACGGCCACGCCAACGGCGCAGCCGACTGCAACTGCACGCGCTACGGTGACGCCGACGGCTACAGACGAGGCGATTGCCACTGCCACCGCAGTCGCTACCGCCTCTGTGCCACTGACGCCGGCAGCGACTGAAGAGCCGGCGCCCACTGCGACCCAGACGGCGACCCAGACGCCCACAGCAACAGTCGAACCAACGGCTGCTTGGATGTTTGCTGGGGAGCCGTCGCTCCGAGCTTTCCTCAACCAGCCCTACACCTATACGGTGACGTTTGCACCGCTGGAAATAACCGGGGCGACAGGCGAGGAAACCACAGAGGACGAAAATGCAGCGGGCGATGCGACGGCTGAGGTGCCGGCGTCCGAGGAGGTTGTGACGCCGGCGGAAACGGATGAAAGCGATACGCCCGCAGCGGCTACTCGCGAGGCGAGTCCGCCGGATTCGGACGACACCGGAACGGGCGTCGCGGATCAGAGTGACGACGCTCCCGACGAAGAGGAGATCGCCGCCCTACAACTGGTGGAGTCGCTGCCCTTTGCGGTCACTGCCGATGGCGCGCTGACCGTTACGCTGCCGGTGCATCCACTCTGGCTGGCGCTCACGCTGCTGGATCGCGGCGACATTGTCTTGGCCGGCATGCCCGGTGCCGACGCAGAAGGCGACCATCCAGTCGTACTGGTCGCAACGGACGCCGCCGGCATCGCCGTGACGCAAAGCTTCACGATCACGGCCGAACTGGACCCGAACCCGTTCCACGTCGACGAACAGGCCTTCACAACCGACGAGGATACGGGATTGGCAGCCGTTCTCGTCGCAACGCACGCTGAAGGCGCCGAACTTTTCTTTCGCACAGAACTTGAGCCGGAAAACGGCACTGTCACCGCTGTCGAGGAAACGACGGGCGCGTTCACCTATGAACCGCTGCTGGACTTCTACGGCGATGACTTCTTTACGATCCGCATCAGCGATGAGCTGGCACGCGCAATCACGGTGCCGGTCACTATCACGGTGGAGCCCGTCAACGATGCGCCGCAGATCGAACTAGCCGATGCCTTCACGGTCACGGCAGGTGCCGCTGTCGAACTCCCTGTGGTCGTCACGGATGTCGACAGCGAATATCTCACGGTCACGGTGGAAGCGCTGCCGCCCGATCTGCTCTACGCCGACGAAAGGATCGCTGGCGTCGTGACAGAGACTGCGGTCGCAGGTAGCCCCTACCTGGCAATCGTCACGGCCGAAGATGATGAGGGCGAGGTTGCCACCCTGGAGGTCACCTGGGTCGTGGAGGCGGTCAGCGAGGAAGAATCAGGCAGCAGTGACGGCGGCGTGAGCAATCAGGCGGAGGACGACAAGGATGTGGAGGATGAAGGGACGCCCGGCAGCGGGGCAGGCGCTGAGCAAATCTCGGCCATCACTCTGGCGCTGACCGGGGCGCTGAGCGTGCCGGGTATGGACGCATGGGCCGACTATGGCTGGCAGGCACCTGTCGATCTCGGTGACTGTCCGGCCAACGCCGACGCGCGCACGCCCGCTCCGCTCGCTGCCGGTGTCGACCTGTTTGCTGACGGCGTCGCCTCCGATCCGGCCACTGCACCGCTTTTGACGATTGCCGCTGAATTGCCGGTGGGCGATTATGCGCTGCTTGTCTGCGGCTGCGCGCCGACCTACAGCGACGGCGAGCGTACGAGCATGCCGGCAACAAACCAGGCGCTCTTCGCCGGGATCGACGGCATCGTCTATCTGGGCGAAGCCGGCATTCCAGTGCCGGTCAGCGGCTTTGCCGATCGGCCTGGCTTCACCTGGCAGATGTTGCCCGCCGCGTTCGCTGGCGACGGCAACCCTGCACTTGTCACGGTGTCGGCAGAGGGAACGCACAGTGTGGATGTATGGATGGCGGACGACGGCGTGCTGATCAGCGCCGTGAGGGTCGTCCCCGCCGCAGCACTGGCCGACGCTACAGCAAGTGTCGGTCAAGCTTGCGCTGACGACCCGTAAAACGGCGAGTCGAGAGATGCGTGGAGGAGGGCGCGCAGGCGACCCCCTCTTTGTTTTGTGGGTGGGTAATGTGCCGTGCAGCCGTAGTTGCTGCCATCATCTCGTGCGACGCAGGCTGACACGGTCAAGGGCTGCTGTGGCGCCGATGAGAAACGCCGAAAAGGCAGGTATCAGCGGATCGGCGTGCAGACCCGCCACTTCCATCCCACCAAAGGCGACCAGAACCACAATCCCGACTCCAAGCATCGCATTGCTGAAGATGTTTTTTCGCATGATACCTCTCTTGAAACCGCTTGCCTGTTCATCATTGTAGGCCGCTGGCTCGTGCCTGCCAAATCCGACGGGCACAAGGTACCCCGGGAATGAACCGTGCAGCGGTCGAGTGCGCCATTCCGTGTAGCATGCGCAGGGCAAACGTCGGCAAAAAATAGCCGCTCCTCGATCCAGGAGCGGCCTTCCTTGCTTGCCTGCCGCAGGATCGAGAGGGACGATCGGGCCGACATGAGGAATGGATTGGATTGGAGCAGCCGTCCGGCCGATGAACACATCATACTCCATGCGCTCTCCTTCTGTCAAAATCCATCCCATCGAATTGGAAGAATGCCTACGTCGATCGGGCTGCGGCCGTTTTTCGCTCCGGCGACGCTGCAGCCGGTGTATTCTGTCGTGGTGCTAGTTCGTCTGTGGCGAGTGCCGCCGCAGCGAATAGGACCAGTAAAATCCAAATCACTGTGGTGATCGCCAGATGCACCATCTGCAACCAGACCGGTGCTTTGAGCGCTACATTGAGCGAACCGACGAGCAACTGGCCGATGTAGAGCGCAACCACGAGACGGCCAAGACGATACGTGGTGCGGCCTGGACGTTGCTTTATGGCAACCCACGCCGCAAGCCCAACCAGCGCACCGACCACAAAGGCAATCAGTGGATGGAAAATGCGCAGCTCGACGAGTGTGGCGACCAGCACATTCTCGGCCGGTGAAATGCCTCCGGTCAGCACCAATGTGTCTCCCAGGGCGGTGATCGCACCGCTCACGCCCAGCACGAGCATGCCCGCAAACGCAGCGAGCAAGCTCCAGCCCACTGTGCCCTGGTTGTGCAGCCGCAAGGGTTGCCGGCCCTGTCCCCACCAGGCTGTCAGCGTCAGGGCCGCCATGAGGAGGAAGGTGTTGATAAGATGGCCGCTCATCCAGATCGCACGGCCAACGGAGACATTGAAGGCCACATACTCCAGCAACACCAGCGCCGCACCGATGAGCGCTTCAAGAATGATGAAGACCATGGAGGCGACGGCGCCCTTGCGCACAACGCTGCCTCGCGCAAACGCACGGAAGGCCCAGATCAGCAACACGACGACAGCCAGCAGGGCCAGTCCGCTGGTCACGCGGTGCGAAAATTCGATGACGGTTTCGATGCTTTCCGGGCGCGGGATGACCTCGCCCTGGCAGAGCGGCCAGTCGTCGCCGCAGCCGGCGCCAGAACCGGTCGCCCGCACAAACGCGCCCCAGATGATGACGCCAATGTTCAGCAGGACGACCCCCCAGGCATAGCGGGCAAATCGCCGATTGGTACCCATGGATCCATTTACTCCCTGTGATTGTATTTGAGTCAACGCCGCCGAACGTTGGCCCAGCCTCTGACAGGACTGCAATGCAACGGCTTTCGTTGAGCTATCTGAGCCGTCTCGTTCTGTGCGCGGCCACTCTGTACTCTATGACACGTGGGCAGGCTTCCCACCATACCCAAGGACTGAACGTTCGACTTTGCGCCAATAGCGCGAAAAACGGCGCAGATCTAGTGCACGCGGTGTAGGTGCAAACGCGGGTTCGTGCAGAACGATAATCGATAGCTCTTGCGCCAGGCGCTGCCGGATAGCAGCGAAACGCGGGCTGGGGCTCGCCGCCGTCACAAGGGTCTGTGCACCGTGCGCACGGGCAAAGCGTAGCACCTCCGCAGCAACGTCACCGCGTTGGATGACGACCGGAAGCTCCAATAGGCACTCATACAAAAACAAAATGCGTTTGAGGCTGATGTGCTGTGTCGCCAGCAACTCATCGTCCCATACCCAGATCGCCGGCGTCTCTGGCTGTGCCCGCAAGGCCACACTCTCCGGGCTGAGCATGTCGCCGTGCACCCATACGATCACCTGTCCTTGCATCTGTATCTTCTGCGAGACGTGCTCGCGGTTCACCGCAGGCAGCGGGCCGCTAGGGTCTGGTGTGCTACTGGCCATGCGCGGAAAGAGCCGCTGTTCGATCGCCTCGTACGGGGCGTCGAGCGGGCACTTTGCGCGCAGCGGGCAGGATCGACAATAAGCGCTGCTGGTGTATTTCTCCAGGTTGGCGCGGTTGAAGATGTAGGGTTTGTGGCTGAACGTGCTTGCCACCCATTGCCAGGAGAGATTGTTGCTGGCCGGATCGCCGTCGAGTAAATGAGTCAGAAACCAGCGTGCGCCGGCCTGCCAACGTACACGCCGGAAATGTACGATATAGGCGGCTAGCCACATGCGCGCATGGTTGTGCAGATAACCGGTCGTGCGCAGCTCGTCACTGAACCCGTCGATACAGGCCAATCCTGTCGTCCCTTGGGCGATGTCGTCAGGCAGTGAATCGGCATAATCCCGCACGGACCAACCGGTCTTGTTGGTCTCCTGGTCGCGCCAGATACCGTCGCCGATCGCTTCATACACGCGTTGGAAGTAGTCGCGCCAGCCTAGTTCTGTCAACAACTTGGCGGCATCGTGTGGCTCTCGTACCTTGGCCAGTACCGCTGCCTGCACCTCAGCCAGACTCAGCACGCCGTGGCGTAGGTAAGGGGATAGATGGGTCACAGCTCCCCCAAGATCGTTGCGGGTACGCGCATAGGTGGTGGGCTTGACCAACGCCAGGGTTGCCAACGCAGCCCGACGGCCGCCGCGCAGGGTGGCTATGTTGGCGTCGATAGCTGCGGCTGCGGGAAATTCGCCGCGCAGGTAGGCGATCAGCGCATCACGGTCGGCGAAGTGGGTGATCATAGAACCTGTTGACTGTATCATGGCTCCGCTTCCGCCTGCCTCCGCCGGCGATGCCGGCAGCGCTCACTGCACACCGTCACCGAATCCCAGCTGCGCGCCCATTTCTTACGCCAGTTGAAAGGTCGACCGCATACCTGGCAGAGTTTCGACGGCAAGGTGTGCTTGGTATAGCGAACTATGGAATCTTTCGTACGTGCCATTTTCCAATACTTTTTTTATTTCGTGGATGACTGTTCCCTATTTTGCCATCGCTGTCTGTATCCGTCCGTAAGATCGGCACATATGAGCGATCACTTATTGTGCTGATAAGGAAGGCAGCGGACTGAAATCTGAATCAACTCAGGTAAAGTGGAGACAGTTTCAATCGTTCATGATGCTCACGAGGTGACGACTCCAGATGTTGCCTTTCTCTGGAATGGCCAAAGTCACCATGACAAATTGTGAACTGCTGAGTTTGTGGTATCATTACATGGGCACAACAAGGGTATCCCGTTCAGTAGCGAAGGGTCTCCTATACTATTCCTATGGCGGTCTGGATTCGCAGATTCTCGCAAAATCTGTGAGTTCAGACCGTTTTTTGTAAAATCGATAAGATAGAGAGCAACTGCGGTTGAGAAAGGATCCCAATGCGTCGATACACTCTGTTAATTGGTGTGCTTCTGCTGGCAACGGCGCTGGGCGCCTGTACTGCCTCCGGCGCTATGCCCGGTCCGCATAGCAGCAGCCCAGCGCCAGCCGATACCGATTTTGACACGACGCGCATCAGCGACGGCGGCCTGTTTCAGGTCACATACATCCCGGCGTTGAACCCGATTCCGATCAACGATCTTCATGAGTGGACGCTCCATGTCGAGACGGCGGACGGCGCGCCCGTCGAGGATGCGGTGATCACGGTGAGCGGCGGCATGCCCGGACACAAGAGTCATGGGATGCCTACTGCACCTCAGGTAACCGAATCGCTGGGCAATGGCGACTATCGCGTCGAAGGAATGCAGTTTCAGATGGGCGGTTGGTGGACGATTACCTTTACGATTGATGCCGCTGGCCAGCGGGATAGCATTACGTTTAACCTGAAGCTGTAGGCTGTACTGCGCGCTGCATGGTGAAAGGCGCGGATCGGAGGGAAGGAAGGAATGCGGCCACACGAATCGAATGTTTTGATGCGCGTTGGGAGGTGGGTCGCAGTGTTGTTGGCGCTCGCCCTGCTGGCAGCGTGCCCTGGAAATCCGGCAGCCTCGACTTGGAACGCAGACGAACTGCGCATGTTGCGCTCTCTGTCGCTCGATGCGCTCAAACCACTGCCGCCCGACCCGTCCAATGCTGTCGCCGAGGACCCTGCTGCCGCTGCGTTGGGTGAACGAATCTACTTCGATACGCGGTTCAGCGGTAACGGGGCTGTCGCCTGCGCGTCCTGTCACATGCCTGACTTGCATTTCACCGATGGGCGCACCTTCGGTGTGGGCATCGGTACTATCCCGCTCAATGCAATGAGCCTGGTCGGCGCAGCCTACAGTCCCTGGCAGACGTGGAATGGCAGGAATGACAGCCAGTGGTCACAGGCGTTGATCCCGCTGGAGAATCCGCTGGAACATGGTGGCAACCGCACGCTCTTCTCCCATCTGTTGGCCGAAAACTACCGCGCCGAATATGAGGCACTCTTTGGCTCACTGCCCGACCTGGCTGACAGCCGGCGCTTCCCGCGCAATGCCGGTCCGGTGGACAGCCCAGCAGCCAGTGCCGCCTGGGAACGCATGGATCCCGCCGATCGCGACGCCGTGAACCGCGTCTTTGCGAACCTTGGCAAGGTGCTGGCCGCCTACGAACGTACGATCCTGCCGCAGCCAGCGCGTTTCGACCGCTACGTGGCTTCTCTGGACGACGATGGGCGCGTGCGCGGCGAAGCCCCCCTGACGGTAGAGGAACTGGCTGGGCTGCGCCTCTTCATGGGCAAGGGGCAGTGCGCGGACTGCCATAACGGACCGCGCTTTACCAATGACGCCTTTCACAATACCGCCGTTCCCGGCGCCCCTGGTGTGCCAATCCAGCGCGGGCGCATCGACGGCGTAGCGCTCGTGAAGAGCGATCCGTTCAACTGTCTCGGCGCGTATAGTGACGCCCATCCCGATCAATGTACGGCGCTGCGCTTTATGGTCACAGAGAGCGATACGCTGCTGGGCAGCATGAAGACACCGACGTTGCGCAACGTGGCCGAGACAGGGCCGTATATGCACACCGGCCAGTTTGTCACCTTGGACGATGTCATCCAGCACTACAACAGCGGTGGCTTTGCCATCCAGGGGCACAACGAACTGACACCGTTGTCCCTTACCGACGAAGAGGCTGCCCAACTCGCAGCATTTCTGCACACGCTGACCGAAGAGTAGAGAGAAGAATCGACCGCAGTGGAATGGCAACGCAGGGAACGCCGTTCCTCTGTACCCAATCCGCGGTCTATTCGCCCTGCCCATGGCCATAGGCAGGCAGGGCTGCTAGAAAATCTGCCGCCTGGGCACGGACGGCGCTGCGTTCGGCCGGCGAAAGATGCTTGATCCCCAACACCGCCGGTCCGCAACGCGGGTTGGCGCGCAGCTCCGCCTCGTGCTCCAACAGGAAGTTCCAATATAGAAAGTTGTAGGGGCAGGCGTCGTCGCCGGTGCGCTGCTTGGGATGGAAGCGGCAACCGGCACAGTAGTCGCTCATCTTGTTGATGTAGTTGGCTGAGGCAATGTAAGGCTTGGTCGCAATCTGTCCGCCGTCGGCATTGAGTCCCATGCCAATCACATTGGGCGCCACTACCCACTCGTACGCATCCACATAGAAGGCGAGGAACCACGCGTTGACCGCTGCAGGGTCGATGCCTGCCAGTAGGCAGAAGTTGCAAATAACCATCAGTCGCTCGATGTGGTGCGAGTAGCCTGTGGCAAGAACACGCCCTACCACGTGGCGCAGGCAGTTTAACTCTGTTCCCCCATCCCAGAAGAGTTGCGGCAGTGGGCGGGTGTGTTGCCAGTGATTGGCGGCAAGCAGGCCGGGCATCTGCTGCCAGTACTGCCAGTAGATGTACTCGCGCCAGCCTACTACCTGGCGGATGAAGCCCTCGACCGAGGCAATGGGCGCGACACCGGCGCAATAGGCTCGTTCGGCACGTTGCGCCATGGTAAGCGGGTCGAGCAGGCCGATGTTCATGTAGGGGGAGAGCAGTGAATGAAAGAGAACGGCACTGCGCTGGCTCATGGCGTCTTCGTAGGGGCCGAACGCGTGGAGCCGGTAGCGGATGAAATCCTCGAACGCCCGCTCGGCATCACTGCGCGTGACGGCGAGTGTGAAGTTCTCTGGATCGCCTACTCCGTTCGGCAGTGCAGCCACTTCGGCCATCACCGCCTGTGTGATGGCGTCCGGCGCAAAGCATACCGGCTCAGGGATGGCCAGGCCACCTTTGGGCAGCGCCTTGCGGTTCTCCTCGTCAAAGTTCCACGCCCCACCCAACGGCGCACCTCCATCGTCGAGCAGCAGCTTCCAGTGCCGGCGCATGTTGCGATAGAAGCTTTCGAGAATGACTTTTTTGCCGGGATCTGGGTAGGGATCATGGCGCCCAACGAGAAACTGTGTGTTGGGTAAAACATCGACCGACACGCCAAGCAGGCCGGCCAGGCGTTCCTGCTGAAAACAGCGCCCGCGGTACTCGGCAGCGGCCATGGTGAGCAGACGCTGCGGCTGCCATGTGGTGACGTGCCGTTGTAGCCCGTCCGCAGCAGTGGGAGCACGCACGTACTCCACTGTGTAGCCTGCGCCGCGCAGTTCCTCGGCATAGTGGCGCATCGCACTGAGGAGAAGCACGAGCTTCTTGCGCTGGTAGGGCAGGCGCCGGAGGCGTTGCACACTCTCCACCAGCACAACGCAGATGTGGGTGCGGGCAGTGAGCGCCTCCGCCGCCGTCAGGGCTGGATGCGCGGCCAACAGTTGATCGCCTAGAATCCACACGGAGATGCGCAGCGCGCCGGTTTGATCAGCCATTCTTATTCCTCATCGTGCGGCGACTCCGGCAGCTGCCGGTGCATCCCGCGTATCTGGCCAGTTTATTCTTTGGCAGAGATGGCGCCATGCATGGCGTGGAGAACCCCAGGGATCCATCGTTTCCAGGATGGAATGGATGGCATCGTACTGCACATGCATCTTTGTGTCAACGAATTTTCACAGTCGGCGGTGCGTTCTGCCCTCCCAGCCAGGGCGTCCACTGCGCTGGGTGGGCAGAACGCACCGCCGACTGCGAAAAATTCGTTGACACAAAGATCCATGTGCAGTACGATGGCATCCATTCTATCCTGGAAGCGATGGAGCCCTGGGGTCCTCCACGCCATGCATGGCGCCATCCCTGCCAAAGAATAAACTGGCCAGATACGCGGGATGCACCGGCAGTTGCCGGAGTCGCCGCACAATGAGGAATGAGAATGGCTGATCAAATCGGCGCGCTGCGCGTCTCCGTGTGGATTCTAGGCGATCAACTGCTGGCCGCGCATCCAGCCCTGGCGGCGGCGGAGGCGCTCACTGCCCGCACCCACATCTGCGTCGTGCTGGTGGAGAGCGCGCAACGCCTCCGGCGCCTGCCCTACCAGCGCAAGAAGCTCGTGCTCCTCCTCAGTGCGATGCGCCACTATGCCGAGGAACTGCGCGGCGCAGGCTACACAGTGGAGTACGTGCGTGCTCCCACTGCTGCGGACGGGCTACA
>CAIRNL010000455.1 GCA_903879975.1 uncultured Chloroflexota bacterium
TCCCATCGGAACGATTGCATTTCGGCCGGTCATTCATGGTCGGCGGTTCGTATGGATCTCCTCCCGATCCACGACGCGCATGAATCGCTCCCACACCACGACGTGGATGGCTCTCTCTCCCGTCCCATGACGCGCAGGGAGGCTCCGCTCCCGATCGATGGGGCCGACCCTTTCCTCCCAGATGCAAAGGCGTGGGCTGGGAAGGGTTACAGAATGATCTCCGACCAGACGGAGGAGATGTTGCGCCTCCTGTCCACCGGCACCATGCAGGGGGAGCAGACATCCCATCCAGCGCTTGACATTAGAACATATGTTCTATACAATACAGGCCAGGAGGTGGTTTTCATGAATCCTGAGCGAGCATGGTTGGACCATAGCGCAGATCGCATCGAGGCGGTTCTGCAGCAGCACAGGGCGCCGGGGGCGGTGCTGGGCGGGATCATCACGCCGCGCTACGTCCAGTTTCGCGTGCAGCCGCACCCCGGCATCAAGGTCGGCAAGGTGGCGGCCTTGGCAGAAGAGATCGCCCTGGCATTGGGCTGCGATCAGGTGCGGATCGCACGCAGCGGCGCCTCGATCCACGTCGAGATGCCGCGCGCCGACGCCGCCCCCATTCGACTGTTGCCGCTCTGCGACTCCATCGCCCCAGTGCCGCCCTTTGCAGCCGTGTTAGGCGTCGAAGAGAGCGGCCAGCCGCTGCTGCTCAGCCTGCCGGCGCCCGATGTGGTGCATGCGCTGGTGGTAGGGACAACCGGCAGCGGCAAGACCGCTCTGGCGCGCGCCATGTTGGCCTCCTTGGCCCGGCACAACGAACCCAGCCAGGTGCGCTTCATCCTCATCGACCCCAAGCGGCGCGGTTTTGCAGCGCTGGCACACTTACCGCACGTAGAGGGTGCACTCATCGACAACGAACAGGCGGCCGCCAAACGCCTGGAGGTGGTCGTACACGAGATGGAGCGGCGCGATCGCGCCGGCATCAACCGCCCGCTGCTCGTCATTGCCATCGACGAGCTGGCTGACCTGCTGCTCAGCGGCGGCAAGTTGCTGGAGCGCCTGCTGTCGCGGCTTGCCCAGCGTGGACGACAGGCGGGGATTCACCTATTGGCGTGCACACAGAAACCGTCGGCTGCATTGATCGGCAGCAGCATGAAAGCAAATTTTCCAGTACGCCTGGTGGGTACGGTTGCCAGCCGCGATGAAGCGCGCTACGCCACCGGTATCGCCGAGAGCGGCGCTGAAAAGCTGCAGGGATGCGGTGACTTTCTGCTCGTCATCAAGGGTGAGGCGCTGCGCTTTCAAGCGGCTTGGATCGGCGAAGAGGAGTGCAGTGTGCTGGCAGGGGCGGCCGGCACCGATCGCCATACAACATCAACCCACATGGAGGGATTGTGATGAAACGAATGATTGTTGCCGCCGCACTCGTGTTCGGCGCCGTGACCGTTTGGCGCCTGGGCAGCCTGCTCAGCGCCGATGCAATCGGGCTAGCAGTTGGCGTCCTGTTGGGTGTGCTGGCAGGGGTTCCGGTCTCCTTGCTTGTGCTGTCAGGCAGCCGACGCCGCGAGGAACAACAGGCAGAGCGTTGGCAGGAAGCGGATCGCCTGCGCGCCAGCCCAATGCCCTATCAGCCACCCATCATTGTGCTGGCCGGCGCGCAGGCGCCTCCGCCCCCCGCACCGCCTGTCGGCGCGCCCAGCAGCTATGCCGCGCCGGGCTGGCCACAGCCATCAGGCCAACGGCAGTTCAAGATGGTCGGGGATCAGGAGCACTGGATCGAGTGAACCCCGACCCCACATACCAGGTGACTGTCTTTGGGAAAGGCGGAACAGTTACAGTACACTGATTCTATGAATGGACAACCTTTCCTGGGCAAACTTTCTTCCACGAGCCAGGTTTCTTGAAGAAACCTGGCTCGTGGAATTTGTGGAACGACGATCTGGGAAGCGGCGGCACAGAGCGAACGGTGGGACGCCAGGAGCCTGAGAAAGAAATCACATGACACTGTTGCGTACAGGGCTGACAAACGAGACCTATGATCGCGGGTATACCAACCGCGCGCTCTTTGCACGCATCGCATCCTATTTTCGTCCCCAGATGCGGCAGCTGGCCGGTGTCATGTTGCTGGTGAGTGCGCTCTCGCTCTCTGGCGCGTTGCTGCCCGTGCTGATGGCACAAGGCATCTACGCAGTGACGAGTGCCGCAGCGAATCGCACAGCGCTCGCTGCGGCGCTCGTGGCGCTGGTGATCGCCATCGGCGTGCTCAACTGGGGTATCAACTGGGCGCGGCGCATGCTGACTGCCCGTCTGCTGGGCAATGTCGTCCTGGCGATGCGCGTAGACGCGTTCCGCGCCGTGATGAATCATGACATGAGCTTCTTCGACAAGAACCAGTCAGGGCGTATCGTCAGCCGCGTCACCACCGACACCGACGAATTCAGCCGTGTTGCGGTCCTGATCACCGAAGTGGGAGCCCAGTTGCTGCTTGTCATCCTCCTGCTCATCTATCTCTGTACCATCAACTGGCAGCTCACGTTGTTACTGGTTCTGCTGGCGCCAGTCGCCATCCTTGTCGCACTGACCTTCCAGCGCTGGGCGCGACGAGCGACGCGCACCAGCCAGCAGGCAGTGGCCGACGTCAACGCCAGCATCCAGGAGGCCGTCACCGGCATCCGCGTCGCCAAAAACTTTCGCCGCGAGCAAGGGATCTACGACGAGTTCCTGGGCGTCAACGACCGTTCTTATACAGTGCACGTGCGGCGCGGTTTTGTGCTGGCGCTGATCTTCCCGACGCTCCAGTTCTTTGCCGGCATCGGGACAGCTGTGCTGCTCTACGCTGGCGGCGATTACACCTACCTGGGCATCATCACGGCCGGCGCATGGTTTCTCTTCATGAACAGCGTGAACCTCTTCTGGTTTCCGATGATCAACCTTGCGGCGTTTTGGAGCCAGTTCCAGGGGGCCCTGAGCGCCACGGAGCGCATCTTTGCGCTCATCGACGCCGAACCGGCCGTGATCCAACACCATGGCCAAGCTGTGCCGTCCTTGAGCGGAGACATTCGCTTCGACCAGGTCGATTTTCGCTACGGCGAGAAGGAACAGGTACTGAGCGACTTCTCGCTGCACATCCGGCCTGGGGAGAGCGTGGCGCTGGTCGGCCATACTGGCGCGGGCAAGTCGAGCATCATCAAGCTGGTGACGCGTTTTTACGAATTCCAAGGTGGTGCTCTGCTGATTGACGGCCACGATATTCGCTCGTTCGATCTGCGTGCATACCGCCGCCAACTGGGCATCGTGAGCCAGACCCCCTTCCTCTTTTCCGGCACAGTAGCGGACAATATTCGCTATGCCACGCCCGATCTGAGCGACGATGCCATTGTGCAGATCGCGCGCCAGATCGGGGGCGGCGAGTGGATCGACACACTGCCAGAGGGATTACAGACCGACGTAGGTGAGCGGGGCAGCCGCCTGAGCATGGGCCAGCGCCAGCTTGTCGTGCTGGCGCGCATGCTGGCGCAAAATCCAGCGATTTTCATTCTAGATGAGGCCACGGCCAGCGTCGACCCCTTTACCGAAAGCCAGATCCAGGCAGCGCTGCAGTTGATTCTTCAGCAGCGTACGTCCATCGTGATCGCCCATCGCCTGTCCACGGTCAAGGCGGCGGACCGCATTCTGGTCCTGGAGCACGGCCACATCATCGAAGAGGGCAGCCACGATGTGCTGATGGCACACAGCGGCCACTATGCCAGCCTCTACGAGACCTATTTCCGCCACCAGTCTCTCGAATTCCTTGAAAGTCGGCGGCGATCCGCAGCGACGGCCTGAGAGAGTGCCGTCGGGAGAGCAAGCGCGCAGCTGCCGGGAGCGGTACGGCAAGCATTGATCATTGGAGCTGAACAGGAGAATTTGCATGGCGGCATTTCGTGCGTTGATCTCAGTTTCGGACAAGAGCGGCATCGTCGAGTTTGCACAACACCTCGTTGCCGCCGGCGGCGAAATCATTGCCAGCGGGGGCACGGCGCGCAAGCTTGCGGACGCGGGCGTGCCCGTCCTGCAGGTAGGGGATGTCACCGGCTTCCCGGAAATTCTGGGTGGGCGTGTCAAAACGCTTCATCCAGCGATACACGGCGCCATTCTGGCGCGGCGTACCGCCCAGCACCTGGACGAGTTGGCAACGCACGGTATTCGCCCGCTCGACCTCGTGATCGTCAATCTCTATCCCTTTCAGGCAACCGTGGCGACGCCCAGCGTTTCGGTTGCGACGGCAGTCGAAGAAATTGATATCGGCGGCGTAGCGTTGCTGCGCGCTGCCGCCAAGAACCATGAGTCAGTCACGGTGGTGTGCGACCCCGCTGACTACACGAGAGTCGCCGATGCCTTTGCCGGCGGCGGTACCGGCGCGCATCTGCGCCGTGTGCTCGCAGTGAAGGCCTTTCGGCACACGGCAGAGTACGATACGGCAATCGCCGCCTACCTGGCCGATCAGGTCACCGACGCCGACACACCGCCGGAAGCGAGTTCAACGCATCTGCCAGTGGAAGTGCATATCGACCTCATTCAACGGCAACTGAATCGCTACGGCGAAAACCCGCATCAACAGGGGGGGATCTACGGCTATACCGGCGAGAAGCCAGCCTTTGAGGTGCTGCACGGCAAAGAAATGAGTTACAACAACTGGCTCGATCTGGACGGCGCGTGGACGGCGGCACAAGATTTTGCCAGGCCAACCGTGGCCATCATCAAGCACGGAAATCCGTGTGGGCTTGCCAGCGCAGACGAATTGGCAGAAGCCTATGCCAAGGCCTATGCTGCGGATTCGGTCAGTGCCTTTGGCGGCATTCTGGCCAGCAACCGGCCCTTGGATCTGGCTACAGCCCAGCAGGTGGGCGATCTATTTCTGGAAGTGATCGCTGCGCCGGCCTACGATGCCGAGGCACTCGCCCACTTTCAACGCAAGAAGAACGTGCGCATTCTGTTGCACACGGGCGTGCCGGCGCGCCGGCTGAGCCTGCGCAGCATCGTTGGCGGCGTGCTCATTCAGGAGCTCGACCGTAGCCAGACGGACATGGATGCGAGCACGTGGCAGATCGTGAGTCGACGCCAGCCTACGCCGCAACAAGTCACTGATCTGGCCTTTGCCTGGCGTGCGGCGCGCCATGTCAAGAGCAATGCCATCCTCTACGTCAAGGACGAGGCGACGGTCGGCGTCGGCGCCGGGCAGATGAGCCGCGTCGACTCGGTGATGATGGCGGGGCACAAGGCAGGGGAGCGCAGCCGCGGGGCTGTCATGGCCTCCGACGCCTTCTTTCCGTTTGCCGACGGCATCGAGGCGGCCGCCAAACACGGCATTGCGGCGATCGTTCAGCCCGGCGGCTCTGTGCGCGACGCTGAAGTGATTGCGGCAGCCGATCAGCTTGGGTTGGCGATGTGCTTCACTGGGGTACGTCACTTCCGCCATTGATAGGCGTGGCCTGGCACAGTGCTGCGCCCCAAGGCGCCATTTCGGTCGAACAGCCGTTTTCTGTCCCAAGCGATCTGTGACGATTGCCCCATGTGGACTACGGTGGAATCGCTCATACTGAAAAGTACTGATCGTCCTGGCCAATACGAGTACAGGGAAGGAGGTGTTCATGAAAATTGTCATGGATCGCGGGTACTGTGATGCCACACTTTCATTTTGTGCGCGGTGCTCAGCAGCGTTTTTCCGCAAACCGATGGGTACTGACCGCCCTTGCATCGTCGAGATTGCCGACGACGGCAACGACGAGCTCCTCCATTTCGAGGTACTCACCGATGGCCGGGTGCTCGAATTCGATTTAACCGAGGAGTTGCAGGAAGGGCTGGCTCTGGAAGGATGGGAATTCCTGGCCAACTTTGACCCGGCACTTTTCCGCCATGGTGCAGCAGAGCGCTGGCGCCAGCTTGGCAAGATATCGGCGACGCACGCCCACCAATAGGGTGGGGCGGTCGAATGGCCGCAGAGAAGTTTCCCGGCAGTTGATTCCGACAACGTTGGGCGCAGTTGTTGGGATGGCCAGCCTGCGCCATTTTCACGGGTCGACAAGTATGCCAGAAACGCAATCGAGTCTTGAGAAGTTCCTGGCGTATCTACAAACGCAGGCAAGCCAGGCTCCGTCGGGTTGGGCCGGATCGGTCTGGTTCATCCTGCGCATCGGCGAGGATTGCGCCGGCATCTGTACGAGCGACATCCTGCGTCCGCGTCGCTTTCTGGGCCAGATGGCGGCTGCCCCGCCTGTACCCTTTGGATGCACCGGTTTTCGCCCCGATTTGACGGACGACCTCAACCCAGCACGCCACTACATTGCGTTTGTTTTTGTCGGCTTCTGGCTGCCGGCCCCGCTGGCGGTGGCCGTACTATATGCGTGGGAGGTCGCCGGCTGGGTTCGGTATGGTGGTTCCTGGAGTTCCAAGGACGTGGCCAGCGGGCAGTTGGGCATTCGGCACGGCCAGACAGTGCGCAGCCTCGGCCCGGCGGTACTGCCTGGCCTGGCCGCCGGTCTGGGCGAGACGGCCGCCTCGCCGCCCCAATAAAAAAAACGGCAGGGGAAACCTCCCCTGCCGTCCTTATCCTCATTCAGAGAAATCAGGCTCGGTGCCGATAGGTAATGCGCCCGCGTGTCAGGTCGTAGGGGCTCATTTCAACTTTGACGCGATCGCCCAGCAGTACGCGAATGTAATACTTACGCATCTTGCCCGACAAATAGGCAAGCACGGTATGACCATTTTCAAGTTCGACCCTGAACATGGCGTTGGGTAGTGCATCTACGATTTTGCCGTCCAGGGTAATCGTCTCTTCTGGCATGTGCTCCCATCAATTCACTAACGAGTGGGCCATCGTCAGAAAGCTGCTGTACACAGATTCTTCACGGGGCGACCCGCTTCTATCTTCCCTGTGCCAGCGCCGCGCCTGGTTATGCGCGGGGGGGACGCTGCGACTTGCGGATTGCCTTCTGGCGCTTAATTCGGCGGATCTCACTCTTCGATGTAAACCAGCGCTTCTGTCTGACGATCGGCAGGATCCGAGCCTCAGCAACAGCCTTGCGGAACCGCTTCAGCAGGCTATCCTGGGATTCGCCTGGGCGAAGTTCA
>CAIRNL010000456.1 GCA_903879975.1 uncultured Chloroflexota bacterium
CTGACGCTACTCGCCGCAGGCTTGTGTTTCTGGTTCGCGCAGCGGCTGGCGCGATCCCCCTATGGCCGTATGCTCAAGGCTATGCGCGAGAACAGCGAGGTTGCCGGCGGCCTGGGCAAACCCATGGCGCGCACGCGCGCCAGCGTCATGATCGTCGGCTCAGCCATGGCAGCGATGGCCGGCGTCTTCTTTGTCACCAACGTGGGTTTTGCCAGCACCAACGACTACATCGTCGGCCTGACGCTCGATATCTGGGTGATGATCGTTCTAGGGGGGCTGGGCAACATGCGCGGGGCGCTGTTGGGTGCCGCCCTCATCACGTTGCTGGACCGCGCCACGGCGATCACCGCCATCCAACTCGACATGCTTGGCAGCCAGTTCGAGTTCAACTACGTACGCTATATTCTCTTTGCGCTGATCCTGTTGGTGATGCTGCGCTATCGGCGTCAGGGGCTGTTGCCCGAGCCGCTGGATACGACGGGGGCAGCCAAACTGCTGGCTCAGCGCACATCCGCGGCGCAGGCCGGCGTTGAGCCGAACCAGATAGCCACAGGCTGACGACGACCCGCCCAGAGCGGCAAGACGGGTGCGCGCAGGCCACTTGCTGGCGTACATGTCGGGCTCAAAGGAGCGGCTTTTGCGCCACGACGCCATGGAGGGGGCGATTGGACAAATCGTCCTACGAAATCAGCGGCGGACTTGCGTTCAGCTGTGCGACTCCACGCGCGAGTTCCTTGCCTGGCGGAAATAGCCAACTCCGGAGTAGAGCAACTGGAACCCCGTCCGCGCATAGAGTTCGCGAGTGTCCGAGCGCATGTCCAGCACCGTCAGCCCAACCTGAGGCATGCTCTTCTCCTCGATGAGCCAGTGCGCCGCCGTCAGCAGAAGGCGACGGCCATAGCCCTGGTTGCGGATGGATGCGTCCACAGCCAGGAGATCGATGTAGCCCTCGCGCGGGTTGTCATTGACGGAGGCAGCGACGTACCCCAGGCAGCGATCGCCGTCGCTGAAGACAAAGAGGCGCCGGTTGCCGTTCTGACCGCTCATGAATGGTTCGATCGTCTCTGGGCTGTCGGGAAAGGCGAGATCGTGCAGGGCGCGCACGCCGGCTCGGCAGCGGTCGGTGAAGAGTTCGGCGGGCGGCGCATTGAGTGCAGGCAGCGATGCTGCCGGAAGCACATAGACTTGCGCGCCCTGGCTGCGGCGAAAACCGGCTGCAGCTAGGAAGGCCGCAGCGTTTTCGTTGCGGACATTGACAAACGCATCATAGCGCGCGACCGACGGCGTCGCTGCATACAGTGCCTGCCACAGCTCGTTGGCGACGGTGGTGTAGTCGTCAGCAGCGATAAACGGCCCCTGTAGATAGCCGCGGGACTCGCCGTCTACTTCGCAGCCAAAGGCACCGGCCAGCACATCACCGTTGCGCGCGATCATAAAAATCGGCGCCTCTGGCTGCTTCAACACTGCCTCCACTTCGTCGGCGTGTTCGCCACTGTGCAGGCACTGGGTCTCGGGCACACGATTCTGCACCTCGATCAGCCGGGCGAGTTCGGCAAACTCGCCCGGCTTTGCCGGGACAATCGTCAAATCAGACATGAATCAAGCCTTCTCTGGTGTGAGGCGGATCGGACGTGCGATCGGGAATGAACGGTGCGCAGAAGCTGACACCGGCTCAGCGGGCATGGGTCTGCGCACCGTTCGGTTCCTTATTTCTCCAACGCTGCAGCCATCAACTGTTGAATGCGCAGGACCATGTCAGCCACTGACCCCTGATAGGCGCCGTCCAACAGTTGCAGATTGTCGAAAAGCTGTTCGACAGCCGGATTGACGAGCGGGTTCTCCACATGGGTCGAGAGCAGGCTGGCCAGATTGACGACGATCGGGTGGCTGCGATTGAGTTCTAGAATCTTGGCTGGCGCCACATAATCTTCTTCCAGGGCACGCCGAACGTACTGCATATCTCGCTCGAAACCTTCGTCAGACGAGACCAGACGCGCCGGGCTGTCGACCAGTGTCTTGCCCTCGCGCACGTCGCGCACGCGTTCGCCAAGCACTGCACTCGCACGCGCCACGAGTTGGTCGAACGCTTCCTGGCCGACCGAGCTCGCCTCTGGTGCTGCGGCTGCCTCATCCTTCGGCAATTCCAGGTTGGCGTCGTCCACATTTTGCAGCGGCTTGCCTTCCATCTCGCGCAAATGGCTCGCCATGTACCCATCGATGAAGTCAGTCAGGTAAAGCACCTCAATGTCGTGCTTGCGGAAGTAGTCGAGGTGCGGACTCCGTGCAGCATTCTTCAGGCTGTCGCCCAGGATGAAGTAGATTGCAGGCTGATCCGGCTTCATGCGCTCCACATACTGCTTGACGGTCACCCAGTCGTCAGCGCCGGTGCGCGTAGAGCGGAAGCGCAGCAGTTCCTGCAGCGCGTCGCGACTGGCAAAATCTGCCGTGATGCCTTCCTTGATAAAGACACCGAACTCTGTCCAGAACGTGCCGTACTTGCCGGCGTCCTGCTCGGCCAGGTTCCTGAATTCCTTGAGCAGGCGACCCGTGAGTGCCTTGCGCAACTGGCGCGTCACCGGGTTACTCTGCACCATTTCGCGTGAAACATTGAGCGGCAGATCCTCGGAATCGACGACACCCTCCACGAAACGCAGATACTCGGGCAGCAGGTCTTTATTGTGCTCCTGGATCAGAACCTTGCGCGAGTAGAGGCGCAGGCCGTGATCGGGGCGCATGCGTAACGAGCCGCGCTCACGGCGTGTCGGCACAAACAGGATGCTGCGCACATTGGCCGGCGCGTCGGCCACCATGTGGATGTTCAGCAGCGGATCGTGGTCGTCGAAGGTCAGCTGCTTGTAAAAGTCGCTGTACTCGCTGGCCTCCACTTGGGAGGGCGACTGACGCCAAAGGGCCGTACGGCGGTTGGCGACCTTGGCCTCACCCTCTTTGCTTTTGACATAAATAGGGAAAGAGACATAGTCGGAATGCTTCTTGACGATGCTTTCGAGCCGCCAGGTGCTGGCAAATTCGGCAGCATCTTCCTTCAGCTTGATCCGAATCTCCGTGCCGCGCTCACTCCTCTCTGCCGCCGCCAGGCGGAAGCGACTATCGCCCTTGGATTCCCACTGGGCAGCCACATCCTGTGGCCGGTACGAGCGCGACGTCACGACGACATCTTCGGCCACCATGAAGACAGAGTAGAAGCCCACACCGAACTGGCCGATAATTTCTTCCTGTGTGTTTTTCCCCTCGCCCGCCTTCTGCAGAAAGGTGCGCGCGCCAGAATGAGCGATCGTACCCAAATTCTCGACCATCTCATCACGATTCATGCCGATCCCGCTGTCACGGATCGTGATGACCTTGGCATCGTCGTCGACCTCGATCTGAATGGCCAATTCGGCATCAGGCTCGACCACCTCGTGATTCGTCAGCATCTCAAACTGGATGCGGTTCAGCGCGTCGGATGCGTTGGAGATCAACTCGCGCAGGAAGATTTCACGATCTGTGTACAACGAATGTGCCAGGATATCCAGCAGTTGTTTGACCTCGGTGCGATATTCGAGAGATTCAGTTGGGATCTCAATCGTGTCCGACATAGCCATCTCCATTCCTCCAAAACAGTCTATAATCCAACCCATTGATTGTACGCGGCATGGATCGGAGCGGCAAGAAATGAGCAGCCAGAATGAAAAGAGCGCCGCATAGCAGGCGCTCTTTTTCACTGCTGCGATGCCGCCGCCACGTTACGTCTGCGCAACGATGCGGCCAC
>CAIRNL010000457.1 GCA_903879975.1 uncultured Chloroflexota bacterium
CGAGCCCGGTGAGGAACATCGGTTGATAAAGGCCCGTGCCGACTATACCCGTTGCGATGAACATGGGCCAGTCACGGCGCTCTACCTGCAGGTTGCCTTCTGCCACGCGCAGGATGATCAGCAGGAGAGACCCGGCAATCACGAAACGTACTGCCATAAAGACCGGGGGCGGAATCTGGGCGTAGGTGAGCTTGACGATGACTGCATTCATGCCCCAGATCACGGTCATGAGAACCAGCGCCAGGTCGACGACCCCGAACTTGACCGGCGCCGGGGCTGGCGGAGCGACAACGATGGACTCAACGTGATGGGTCATGGTCACCTCCTGGCGTCAAGTGGCGGTGAAACCGTTGGGCGACGCACTCAGTACCTTGTCGAGCAGGTCGCTCTGGCGGATGCGGTAGGTGGGAATCCCTGACGCCATCAGCTCGCTCAGCACGCGACTATAGTCGCGGCGCGAGCCGAAGGTCGTTGCGTCGATCAGGATGGCGATACTGTTGACCCCGCGGCGCTGAAGCATCTGCAAGGCCGCAGCCCATTCTGGGGTGGCGTCAGGCGAAATGGCGAGCAGGGTATCATTGCGGTTCAGGCGGATGCCGTCTGTGACGATGAGGTTGGCAAAGGGCAGGTTGCCTGCCGCCTCGACGACTGCCAGTGCCTCAAAAAATTTGTGCAGCTGGCGCTCGCCACGGTCTGACTGGACGAACTCGCGGGTGCGCCCGCGGCTGTTCATGCCGACGGCGCGGTTGCGGAGGATGAAGTAACGTGCCAGGCTGGCTGCAATGGTCACGCCGTACTCGGTCGTCGTTGGCGGCAGTTCGAGGCGGCCGCGTGCTCGCGTACGCATCGGCGCGTTGAAGATGGGCGGCTCAGGTGGCTGTGGCGTCCACGGCAGCGCAGCCGCTGCGCTACTGCACAGATCGAGGTAGATCCAGACGTCCGCTGTCGGATCGAGTTCGAACTCTTTGACCATGAGCCGGCGCGCCCGGGCCGTTGTCGGCCAGTGGATGCGGTTGAAACCGTCGCCGGTCACATACTCGCGCACACCGGCGACGTTGGTCGTCACCTGGTAAGTGCGCCGGTGACGCGCCTCTCCGCCCGAGAGTTCGGAGATGGACGGTTCGAAGGAGGCCAATTCGAAGGTGGGCGGGTAGACAACCACAAAGCCGGTACCCGAAAGCGGGCGCTCGCGGCGGAAGACGCCCAGCGGGTCGCCGCTGCGCAGCGTCACTGGACCAAGCCGGAAACGCCCGCGCTGCGTGCACAGTGTCTTCACCAGCCAGCGCTGCGTGCTATTGCGCCGCACCGCGCTGACGACGCGGCTGGTGCTGTGCCACGGCAGCGTCGATAAGTCGTCGATCTCCAGCCAGAGTTTGGGAAAAAACGTGCGGTTCGTTACCTCGAACTGCTCTTCGACGTACTGCCCCACCTGGCTGCGCCGCGAGCGCGTGCGGCGCCGCGCCGTCACTCCCCGCACGCTGTTCCACGCCCAGCCATAGCTGAGCACGATGAGGCCGGTGAGCAGATAGGCGATGCTGAAGGCGAGCTCGCGACCCGTGTTGAAGGCGATGACCCACGCAGCCAGCGAGCCGACAATCAAAAAGAGCAGTCGGGAATTCATGGGCAAAGACCCGCAATCTCCAATCCCCGATCTTCGGGCCTGCACAGCCGCAGACGACCGAGGATCGAGCGAGGAGACAGCTTAGCGCACCGTCGCCCGCGCGCCGGGCACGGCTGTATGTTGCAGCGCATCGTCGACGATCTGCTGGGGCGTGACATTCTTGATGCGCGCCGACGGGCTGACGATGAGGCGATGAGCCAGGGTCGGCTCGGCCAGGTATTTGATATCGTCCGGCAGCACATAGTCGCGGCCGTTGATGGCAGCCCACGCACGCGCCCCGTTGTAGAGCGCCAGACTCCCGCGCGGGCTGGCGCCGAGGTAGACATCCGGATGATCGCGGGTCGTTGTGACCAGATCGACGATGTAGCTCTTGACCAGGTCATCGACATAAATCGTGCGGATTGCCCGCTGTGCTGCCACTAACTCGTCAGCCGAGATTACCTGGAGAATGTCGTTGATAGGGTGGTGATCGCTCTGGCGGGTTAGCACATCGATCTCGTTCTGCTTGCTGGGATAGCCCAGATGGATGCGCAACATGAAGCGGTCGACCTGTGCTTCGGGGAGAGGGAAGGTGCCTTCATACTCAATTGGGTTCTGCGTCGCCAGCACCAGGAAAGGCGCCGGCATCGGATAGGTCGTGCCGTCGACGGTGACCTGGCGCTCTTCCATGGCTTCGAGCAGGGCCGACTGCGTTTTGGGTGTGGCTCGGTTGATCTCGTCCGTCAGCACGATCTGGGCAAAGACTGGGCCAGGGCGAAATTCGAATTCCTGCGTCTTCTGATTGTAGATGTTGACGCCGGTCACGTCTGTGGGTAGCATATCAGGTGTGAACTGAATGCGCCGGAAGGTGCAGCCCACGCTGAGCGCCAGCGCACGTGCCAGCATGGTTTTGCCCACACCAGGGACATCTTCGATGAGCAGGTGGCCTTGGCACAGCATGGCGAGCAACGTCATGCGGACCTCCTGATCCTTGCCGACGATCACGCGCCGTACATTGTCGGCGACTCGGTTCACTACAGTTTGCACGAGTTCCATAGGGTTTTTTGCTCTGTCTTGTCAGACCTGCTCGTAAATCAGCATCTGGGTACAGCGGAAGAGTGCCAGCGCCCAGCCCTGCTCGTCGACGACGGTGGCGTCCCAGACCTGTGTACGCCGCCCCGCATGCACGAGCTTCGCCTCGCACTCGATGACGCCTGCTGTGGCTGTACGCAGAAAGTTGGTCTTCAGTTCCGCTGTTGTGAAATTGACCGCCCCTGCCGGCAAGTTGGTCGCGCAGCCAAAGCCGCTCGCCGTGCCTGCCAGCGCCACTACGGTCGCTGCATGCAGATAGCCATTCGGCGCCATGTGGAAGGGCCGGACGGCCAGCCGTAACGAAACACTGCCAGGCGCAGTTGCGTCTACCTCGAATTGCAGGTAGCCGGGCAGTCCGAGCGTCACGCGTTCACGCAGACGCTCGATCACTTCGCTTGCTCCACTCTTCCCATCATTCTCTGTTGCCATGCTGTCGGGTTTCCGCTTCCACATCCTATCGATACGATACCGCATTTGGCACAGGTGGGCAAACCGATTGGCCGGATGGCGTGTGTACCAAAATGTTGGATGAGGGTGCCTGGCATCCAGCGCATGCGTGCAAGCAATGCCGCCGGCAGGCAGTCTCCTCGCACAGGGTGTACCAGCGGGCAGTAGGACTTGAGATGTTCGTGTACTGTAGCGAGGACGCCAGACGCGCGCTCAAGCAAAAAGTACGTGTTTCTACGATTCGGGTGGGTACGATATAATGACATCGGTAATTTGGTTCATACGACTCGGCAGTGAATTCTTCCCAACACGCATAGATTGTCCTGCATGGAACTTAACGACTATCCGCGACCGGCAAACGATACGGGCATCGGCGTTCATTGGACGGTAGGGTACGCAGCCGCAGTCGGCCTGAGCAAGATTCGCGAGTTTTGGATCCCGGAACTCAAGGCGATGGGCGTCAAGTGGGTCAAGGTCTTCAACCATGACGGCGCCCTCGACTTCTGCGATCTGTTGCTCGCCGAAGGCTTCATGCCCATTGTGCGGCTCTATCGTCCCAGCCCCAATCCCGGACGGTTGGGCGTCAAGGAACTGGTGCACATCGATGCGCTGATCCGCAGCGGTGTGCGTTACTTCGAGTTCAACAACGAGCCAGACGTCGACGCCGAGTGGAAGGGAGGACGTGTGCCGGTCAACGGGCTGGATATCACCGTCGACAACACCATCGCCACGCTCGAAGTCATCCTGGAGCGGGGCGGTATGCCGGCAATCCCTGCCTTGGCCAACGGCAGCCGTTGGGATCTCGTTGGGCGCATCGTCGCTGCCGGGCGCCGTGATCTCCTGGACGGACCCGTATGGCAGGCGATTCACAATTACCCGCGTAACCGACCGCTCGATTATCCCTATGACATCGGCAGCCAGGAGGGCGCAGCCTTTACGGAGCGCTTCTACCGTGCCGTGGCTGTCGAGCCTTGGCAGGCCGATGCTTGGCGCGGGCGCACGTTGGCCGAAGTCAACCGCATCCGCTATGACCGGCGTAACCCTGGCGCCACCGTTGCCGATGACCATGCCTGCTGGCTCGCCTACGAGCATTTCGATGCGCTGAATCGCAGGCACCTGGGGCGTAGTCTCCCCATCCTTGCCACCGAGTGTGGCTATATTGTAGGGGAGGATTCTGACCCGCGATACCCGGCAACGACGCCTGACCTGCACATGGCGCAGACACTGGAAGCCTGCCGTGTCATGATGGGGACGAGCCAGCGCTTCAAACATGCCCCTGACTATTTTTTCTGCACCTCATTCTGGCTGCTGGCCAACGCGATGCTCGGCAGCACCAGCGCATGGTGGGAAGGACAGGCCTGGTACAGCGAACGCTGGCCAGGTGACGCTCTGCCTATCGTCCACGCCCTGCAAGCGGAGCCCAAGGTCGCCCGTATCCGTGCTGTCGATTCAGCCACTATCACCCTGCGTGGGGTCGTGGCGAATGCCGGTGCACACCGCATGATTGTCCTGGAGCAGGATGGCACCGAGATCGCACATGCACAGCTCGACAGCACCGACACCTTTGTGTTTGCTGATCTCGCAGCGGGACGCTATCGGGTACGGGTGCCCGAAACAGACGTTGCCGAAGAAATTGAGCTGCGCCGCGCACAACGCGAGGTCACACTGTATCTTGCTGTGCCCACGCCAGCGCCGGTCAGTGGCCGCAGCATCGTTTCTGGCCACGTGCGCGGCGGTGCTGGGGCGGTCGTCATGCTCGTGCAGAAGACGTCAGGTGAGGAATGGGTCACCATGGCGCGCGAGGACGGCAGCTATCGTTTCGTTGACCTGCCGCCCGGTGAGTACAGCCTGCGTGTCCACCCGGCCGGCACTTATGTGGAACGGCTGATGCTGGATGGCCGCAGCGAAGTCGCGCACGAACTCGTGCAGCCAGGCTGGGGCTATACCATCGCCGTCGCAGATGACAAGCGCCAGATTGGTGCGGTCGTCGTTGCAACACCAGGATATCAGGGGCTGCGCGTCCAGGTACACTCGGCCGAGGGATCGACGGACGCTGTGCTCACCGGCAGCGCACCGGACTATGGGCAGGCCGCCTGCTTTATCGGCGGTCTCGACGAAGGTCACTACATCGTCACCGTGGATGGCGCGCCCGAACCAGGTGGGCGGAAGGTGCAGCTCGAAGCGCGTGTGCACATCGACAAGCGCTCCATCCCACGGGTCGAATTCGTCTACGGCACGCTGGAGGAACAGGTGCCTGCTGCTGCATCGACCATCTCCGGCCATGTGCGCCGCCAGCATGCCGGCCAGCCGTTGCGCGTCCTGCTCTTTGGCGAGCAGGGCGTGCACCAGGAGCAATTTGTCGACGCCGCGGGGTACTACGCGTTTACCGGGTTGGCAGCCGGGCGCTACATGGTTCAGATTGCCGGTTGGCAAGAGGATACGTCCGTTTCCGATATCGCCCTGGATGGCGAAAATCGGGTTGCTGTCAACCTGTCCCTGCCCGAGCTGGAGGTGCCGGCAGCCGAGATGGGGACGTCGACTCAGGATGGCCAGAGCGTGATCACGGCATCGGTTCCCCATG
Organism: uncultured Chloroflexota bacterium; assembly: GCA_903879975.1. Lineage (GTDB taxonomy): Bacteria > Chloroflexota > Anaerolineae > Caldilineales > Caldilineaceae > Caldilinea. The sequence continues at coordinate 5,721 of CAIRNL010000457.1, forward strand.
AACCGGGCAGCGCTGCGCGCCTGGTTGACGGCGTTGGCAATGAGCGGCGCGCCACGGTGGACACAGACGGCACTGTGCTCTTCGACGCGTTACCAGCCGGTGTCTACTCACTTTTCGTCGAAGGCGGTTATGCGCAGCCCAATCTTGAAGTCGACGGCACGGACGGCTGGAATGTCATCTTCTCGCCGGTGATCACGCTGTGGGAATCTACGGCGACGAATGCCGGTTCCATGCCTGGTTTCAGCAGCATTCAGGTCGAAGTGGAGGGCATGCCGAATCACCCGGTGCGCGTCTGGCAGGGTGAGACGGAAGAGTTTACGCTGTCGACCCGATCGCGGCCTGAACGGGGTACTTACGGTGTGGAGTTCAAGCCGCTCGGGCCAGGTCTGTATATGATCGAGCCCGAGCGGCTGGGCCTGGTGGAGACTGTAGAACTCACCGGACTGGAGACCATGCGCGTCAGTTTCCGGCGTAAGTTGGAGCCGATTGCCCCGCACCGCGTCGAGCCGAAAGGCGGCGCAACCGGGGCGGAAGACGCGCCTCGGCAGACCGAGGCCGTCTATCTCTTTGTTTCGGCGCCGCCATCGTCGCTGGACACTTATCTCCGGGTTCTGCAGCTGGCCGCCGATCTCCGCCCGCAGATCGGCAACGACGTGGAGGTGGCCGCCCGGGCAGATCGTGTGTTCGTCGTCGATGCCCCGGATGCCGCTGCTGTTGAACTGGCGCTGCGCAACCGCGGCGTACGCGTCGATCGGATCGCCAGCACAGCCTGAACGAAAGTGAGAGGGAAGAAACCAGGATTTTCGGGTGCAGCCGCTGTCCAAAGGGCAAACCTGCAAACTCCTGGTCCCGTTCCATCTTTATTTTTGCAAGGTGGAGAAACGTCGTTCTTGAGTGCTTTCCTGCCAAAGCACATCGGAAAAACTCGTCGCGCAAGGGGTTGACGCGCCCGAACAAGTATGATACAGTAAAGTACCGTAAGTGCTTTCATGAAAGCACTTACAAAAGGCGTCGCCACTGCGTACTTTCCAAACTATCCAGCTTGACCAGTTCTCATGTCATCGACGATCTATGACGTTGCGCTGCTTGCACGGGTTAGCATTGCCACGGTCTCGCGTGCGCTCAATGCGCCGCAATCAGTCAATGCCGTGACCCTGCAGCGTATCCAGAATGCCATCGACGAGCTCGGGTTTGTACCCAAGGCTGAAGCGACGGCACGGGCACGCCGCTCACATCGCCAGATCGGTGTGCTAGCCCCGTTCTTCATGCACTACCCGTCCTTTACCCAGCGTTTACGTGGAGTGGCGGCTGCGTTGCAAGACACGGGTTTTGAGCTAGTCGTCTACAACGTTGATTCGCCGGAACATGGAGTGGGCTATCTGCACTCGCTCCCC
>CAIRNL010000458.1 GCA_903879975.1 uncultured Chloroflexota bacterium
ACGATGGGCGGTGGGACGATGGGCGGTGGGACGATGGGCGGGAAGATGTAACGGCTGATTGATTGCCTTGTCCCCTCTGCCCAGATATCGACCTTGCTGGGCAGGGGACAAGGCAGAAACAGCGCTTGCAGCGGCAAAATCCTGTTTTCTACATCCCATCCCTGTAGCGCCCGTGGCAGAGCTTGAACTTCTTCCCGCTCCCGCAGGGGCAAGGGTCGTTGCGGCCGGCTGAGGCAAAGGCGGCAGCCTGCAGGCGATCTTGCTCCTGCGCCCAGCGCATAATCTCGGCTGGGGCGCGCTTGCGGTGCAGCAGCCCGGCCATGATGCGCATAGGCTCGTCAATGTGGTGAAAGAAGCGCTTGAAGCCTGCGCACAAATAGTTGAGTCCGGGTTCGCCATCCGGTGTGGTCAGAAAGCGGTCCTTGGGGCAGCCGCCGTGGCAGGCGAAACGCACGTCGCATTCGCGGCAGAATCTCGGCAGCGTGTCGAACTTGTCCTGGCCAAACTTCTGCTGCTGCGGCGACGCCACCAGCTCGATCATCGGCGTCTCCAGGATGTTGCCCAGACGGTAGTCCGGCTCCACAAAGTGGTCGCAGGCATAGAGGTCGCCGTTGTGCTCGATGGCCAGCGCCAGGCCGCACGTCTTGGAGTGCACGCACAGCCCCGGGGGCTCGCCGGCCCAGTTGGCCAGGGCCACGTCGAACATCTGCACGTAGATTTGCCCCACGTCGCGGCGCACCCACTCGTCAAACACCCCGTTGAGAAAATCGCCATATTGTTCGGGGCGCAGGGAGCGGTCGGTGACAAACTCGCCCTCCTGCCTGTAGAGGGGCCGGTCGCGCCATGAGGACCAGTGTGTCGCGCTGACCTGGCCGGCCTCGGCCGCAACCACGCCGGTGTCGGCCCGATCGAGCGCGGTCGCCGGCACGCGCTCGATGATCGGGATGAACTGGATGAAACGCGAGCCGCACTCATCGCGCAGGAAACGGTAGACCTCGGCTGGATGATCGGCGTTGGCATGGTGGAGGGTAGTCAACGTGTTGTACTCGACGCCATGCGCCTGCAGGTACTGTAGCCCGCGCATGACCTTGGCAAAAGTCGGCTGCCCTCCTTTGTCCACACGATAGGCATCGTGCAGAGCCTGCGGACCGTCGATGCTGATGCCAACGAGAAAATCGTGGCGCTTGAAAAATTCCGCCCAGGCATCGTCGATCAGGGTGCCGTTCGTCTGGATCGAGTACATCACCTGCATGCCGGGCCTGCGGTACTTCTCGACATAGGCGATCGACCGTTCGAAGAAGTCGATGCCCATGAGCGTCGGTTCGCCGCCCTGCCACGCGACAGCGACCTCCGGCACGCGATGGCCCTCGATCAACTGGCGGATGTACTCTTCCAGCAGTTCATCCGCCATGCGGAAGCGGCTGCCCGGATAGAGCATCTCCTTGGAGAGGAAGAAGCAATAGGCACAGTCGAGATTGCACGTTGCACCGGTCGGCTTGGCGAGCAGGTGAAATGCCCGGGGCACACCGGGTGGCAGGATCGGTGGGATTGTCGACATGGTTGGCTCCTTTCGTCGTTGCTTCCTTTATGCCACAGATGCAACTTTCCCAGCAAGCGAGTGATGTCGTCCTGGGTGCGGTTCATTTGCACAGCGGCGGTGGCCAGGAGAGGCTGGAGCGTGATCTAGCGGGCGCAGCGGAACCCGACTTTGTTGTTGCGATAGTAGGGCGCATCGGTGCCTGGTGTGTCGCCGTGGTGTCCCCAGTGGCGGAACGAGACATCGAGATAGAGCGGGCTGTCGCGCCAGCTGCCGCCACGGATGGTGAAGAGCGGGTGGCCCAACTCATCTCTCGGCGGCGGCTCCCACGGGCTCCACAGCGTCTTTTGTGCGCGCGAGAAGGGCGGGCCTTGTGGGTTGGCAGCTGGCGTGTAGTTGTAATACCAGACGTCGTACTTATCCTGCACCCACTCGAAGACATTGCCCGGCATGTCCTGCGCGCCGTAGGGGCTGGCGCCACGCCAGTAGCGCCCGACCGGCACCGTGCCTGGGTTGAGCAGGTTACAGGCGTCGCCGCTGCGATAGAAGTTGGAGTTGAAGCGAGTGCAGTCGGCTGGTTCGTTGCCCCACGGCCACTTGCGCGTGTCGAGTACCCCGCGCGCCGCCTTTTCCCATTCGGCCTCGGTCGGCAGACGTTTCTCCTCCCATGCGCAGTACGATACGGCGTCCCACCACGAAACATAGACCACCGGATGCAACGCATAGGCACTGTTGTCGATGAAGTCGCGCTTGCGTGGCGCACTGCAGATGCCGGCATCCAGGCAGCGCTTGTATTCCTGATTGGTCACCTCATACTTGTCGAGCTTGAATGCGTCGATGTAGACCGTATGCACCGGCTCGTCCTGGTGAAAGTTGTTGTAGGAGCAGGGTTCTTCGTAGGGGTTCGTTGCATCACAACCCATCAAAAATGGGCCGGCCGGCACCTCGACCATCGCCTCCAGATCGGGCGACTGGCCGGCGGGCTCGGTGCGGAAGTGCCAGACATCGCCCACTGCGGTGCGGAAAGGGGAGACGACGTCCGTGGCGACGATCTGCCAGTAGTAGTCCGTGGCGGCCTCCAATGTGGGTGGATCGTAGCCGGCGTATGCCTGGTCGGTGATGGCAGCCAGATCGGGCGTCGTATCGCCCGCCTCCAGGTAGAGTGTGAAGCGCGGCTGGCGAATGAGCGGGTTGACGAAGGCCCACTCCAGGTTGACGTTGGCGCTGGTCGCAGATGTGTCCGGCTGCGGCCAGAGGTTCAGGATCCCGGTGCCTTGCATGACGATGGGCAGGTAGGCAGGGAAGCTCTCGCCGGCAGCAGGAGTTCCCTCCACTGGCGGCTCATCCTGAGCCTGGACGGGGGCAGGCCACAACAGGAGCAGCAGTGTCAGCCCGGTCATCAAGGCAGTCAGGAGTGCTGGGCGCCGGTCTGATCGATTCTGCATTGCGCACCTCGCGCGTTTATTGGCGGATTCCACTGCCGACGAGTTTACCTGCACCTGCGGGCACGAGCAAAAATCCACGACAAAAGGGTCAAAGGGTGAAGTTCCAAGCAGGAGCGGGTGCATTGACGCCCCTCCTGCTTGGGGGAAGTCTTGGAGCCGCTGCGCTAGAGTTGCAGCTGTTCCAAGGCAAAGGCTAGGACGGATGGGCGCAAGTAGGGCGGCGGTTTTGTAGAGCGATTTGGCAAATCGCTCTACATGCTGCGCTGCTCCATCACTACCGATGGACTGAGGTCCCTGTGTACTAGCGACTGACGGCTGGCAGGTAGAGCTGGCTGTTCGTGTTGCCACCGGCATCAAGGTAAATCGTGTCGTTGACGATCAGCGACTCGTTGCCGGCGGCATCACGGAACTGGCCGTAGATCGTGCAGGTCTCGCCCGGATTGCAATCCAGCGACCAGGTCTTAGTGACGGCCAGCGGCTCCCAGGCAGCCTCCGACATGTCATCTGTATTGGCAAAACGCATCTGCACGCCGCCGCTGACCTCGTTGATCATCAGCGAGAAAATGTCAGTCATGTGGGCTGCTGCGCCCTGGGCAGCTCCCAGCAGCGGTGTGTCTGTCGCGCTGATAGAGAGAAGTACCTGTTGTGACGACGCCGCTTCCCGGCCGTTCTCGATCAGGAACACACCGGACGGCATGTCCGGATCGGCCTTGGGGGTCACAGCGACCGGTTCGCTCCGTTCGCCGGCTGCAGCGCCGTTGACACCCTGCACCCATACAAAGTAGGTCGTATCGTTGGCCAGGTCATTGACCACGTAGTCACCCTTCTGTCCCATGTCGAACGACTGGCCCGGGCTGGCCAGGTCAGTTGAAATATAACCCAGCATGTTCGTGTACGAGAATGGGTAACTCCAGTCGATCATCAGCATACCGTTGAGTGGGCGGATGCGAATCTTGCCAAGCGGGCGCACCCGATCGTCCTGTGGGTCAAGCGGGTTGCGCTGATTCCTGACCTCCGAACCGTCGTTTTCGCCGCCATTGTCGGTATCCGCACGGCAGGGGCGCGTACCGACTTGGATCTCCTCTTGGTTGGTGAGGCCATCGCCGTCGGGGTCCTCGCGGCTGTCGTCCTTGCCAACGATAAGCTTACAGCGGCGCTCCCAGTCATCGGGCAGGCAGTCGCCGTCGTCGTCGTTTTCGCCGCCGCATTGCTGGTCAGGCTTGGGACCCTTGATCCAGAAGCCGCCGTTCCACTCTCGGATCAAAAGATGAGCCGGGTTGGCAGGGTCCTTGACAGTGGCCAGGATACGCACGCTGTAGCCGCCGCCGTAGAAGGTCTGAGCAAAACGGGCGCCGTAGATGTTATCGCCAGCCGTGCCGTCATTATTGGCGCCGTCATCTTTGAGCGAAAGGATATTGCCGGCTGGGCCTTCGACCAGGGCAAACATAGACTGCGCCGACAGTGTGCCATTCTGGTCGAGCAGTGTGCCCATGATCGTCACTTCGTCCCCGGCTGTACCCTGATTGGCGGTGAGCCCGAGCAGACGTCCTTCGAGCTGAATCGTCGACTGCACTGAGACATTCATGATGAAGGCATAAGGAGCGCCGCTGGCCTCAGCGACGCCATCGGCACGTGTAGCGGTGACGCCGGCAGTAGTGGACAAGGCCTCATCCTCAAGCGCTGCGGCAGAGCCCGCTGTCGACAGCGGGATGCAGTTAACTGGGTAGTAATAGGTGCGGAAGCGCCACAGTCCCTCGGCTGGGTTGTTCACGACCAGCACGTCATCGAAGCGGTTGTTACGGATGTCCCAGTCCGTAGGGGTGACGCCTATGAGCAGCGGGCTGATGGGAATCCAGCGATCCTTCTGGGGGTCCATGCCGGGCATGAGTACGTCGACCTTGCGGACGTCGCTGACGGTGCAGCCTTCGTCGTCGGGCTGCTTACCGGCCACGACGAGTCGCATCTGGCTGACACTCTTGTCCATGTTGACTTCGAGCACCTTCTCGCCATCTGGCTGGTCAAAGGCAGGCACATCGGGATAGCTGCCATGGATGACTCGAGCAGCACCCTGAGCTTCGGTATCGAAGTAGTCGTAGGCATTCGCCAACCCAAGTTGTCCTGGCAGATAAGGTGCGGCGGTCACGGCGACAGCGTCCATGGGCAAGTCTAGGGCGGCGACGGCAGCGGATGTCATGAAGCCCGACCCGCTGCCGCTCGTCGCTACAGGACGATATATGCCGCCGGTGTCGGCTGCAATCTGTGCCATGAGGTTGCCGGGTGCTTCAGGACCGAAGGCGATGGTATGTACAACCACACCAGAGTCGATCAGATCGGCACGGATGTCGCTGTAAAGCGGTTGCACATTCTCCTCGCCGTCAGAGAGCAGGAAGATGTGTTTAGGATTGGTAGTGCTGGGCGCAACCAGCAGTGCGTCCTTGGCCGCCTGGATGCCAGCGCCAACAGGCGTCCACAGACGGGCAGAGATATTGCTGATCTGCGTGCGAGCCATGCTGATGACAGCGCCAAGGTTACCCGCAGTCAAGTCGGTGCGCGGCAGCAGCGTACGCACGTCCAGGGGGCAGTTGCCATCGCCGTCGGGCAGACCACAGTTGGGCGGGTTGTTGAAGGCAGACCAATCCTGCACGAGCAGGCGATCGCCGTTGCGCAGGAGATCAGCAACGACTTGGCCGGCACGCTTGGCGTTGGTCAGCCGTGTCCCCTCGCCAATCACATCCTCGGTATTCATGGAACCGCTGGCATCAAAGCTCAGGGCAATGTCGCTATTGCCAGGCGTAACATAGAGCAGGGCGTCGGTCTCTGAATCAGAGATACTGCCGTTCAGCGTGATACGGAAATCCACAAAGGTGGTGCCTGCGGGCTTGATGGGCGGGAGCAGCACGGCCCAGTACTCATCGCCCACCGGTTGGAAGGTGCCAGGCACGACGCTGACGGCATCGCCCTCGGCGGCAAAGGCAAAGTCTTCCTCCAGCAGCCCGCGCACCGGGCTGCTGCCGTCGTTGACGCTCCAGCGAGCCAGGTAAGCGATGGGGCTGGCGGGATCGCCCACCAGAGCAAACTTGGTCTGGCGCGGCTCCAGGATGTTGATCGTGGGCGTCACACAGCGAAAGTTCACCGTATAGCTATAGTTAGTGGTGAAGCTGTTCACTGCGGCTACTAGGCGATTGTGCACGCCGCTGGCAGCAAAGGTGCGCACGAAGTCCTCGCCGATCTTGGCCGAGCGCAGCACCCTGGCCGGCGCTGAGGTCTGCGCGGCCATGAAGTTGATGCCAAGCTGGGCGCCGGAGACGCCGTCAACTTCCATCTGCAAATAGGGACAGCCTGTCTGTGGGTTGACTTGATAGTAGCGCGCAGCCCAGTCATCGGGCGTGCTGTCGGGAAAACTCTGCGAGCCGCCGGCCATACTGATGTCTTGCGAGAGTGCAGCCAGGGTGCCGTAGGCGTTGCCGTCGTCGTCGGTGTAGACGAGCTCGGGCTGGGCCACTGGGTCGGCCCAGTCCTTGGCCCAGTTGGCGGCAAAAAAGTTCAGGAAAAATTCGTGCTCGTTCCATTTGCCGTCGCTCAGCGATGGGATCAGCGTGTTGAGCACGTAGAGATTATTCTGGTTGTCACACTCGTCATAGTGCGCATACAGTGCGTCCATGCGATGCCACGGATCGGCAGGCGTAGCGACGGTGCCAAGTTGTTCGATGAAGTACTTGTTGAAGATATTGCCGTAGCTCTTGTCATACATAGAAGTCGCTGGATCGTAGTCGGTACCGCCGTACCCCATAGCGTCGAGCGTGGCATCGACGCTATCTGCCCCCAGGTCGGCGTATCCTTCGACAAACTCAGAGTCGCTAGGATAATTGGGCCTGAGATAGCCATAGCAGCCGTCGTCGAAAGAGTATTGCAGATAGTGCTGTGCCTCGTGGTAGACGGTCCATTGGCCGCCACCCTCACGCACGGTGGGCGAATCGATACCGATCCAGCAGTTGCCCGAGCTGCCCCAGTAGGCTATGCCACTCCAGCCAATGCCATCTTCCATGCGCACGTTCAGGGTATTGCTGCAGCCGTTGTCATAGAGATGATGGCCGGAATCGGCAAAAAAGCGTTGCCAGGCCTCCTCAAACCAGACAGCGACCTGTTGAGCCTGAGCGTCGGTAGAAATCCAGTGCTCTAATGTATAGTCGATACCTTCTTCCGTGCGGTTGGCAGTCGTCGCATTCTTCGTGTACCACACCCGGACTGTCTTGGCGACGCCCCCAACGAGAAATGTACGCGTAATGCACTCATCGAGGGTGATCCCGTCGATCACGGGACCGCCAGGGCATGGGGCAAACATACCCGCTCCAATCACTTCAGCGGCGGGTAGGGGTTCAGGATGTGGATGCGAATCGCTGCCGTGCGCGTCGGCGACGCGGTAGATTGCTAGGCACGCAACAGCAAGCAGGACAATCAGCAATAGACGATGGATAGACACGGTTCTCTCCCTTCTTTCATCAGAGTCGACAGACCAGAAAAGCACAATTCCTGTGGCAGCAACGACCCTTTCACGGGTGGCAGGGCCTGGCCGGCGGTCGCCTGTGCCTGACGTCACAGGCGCGTCATTTTCAAAAAAATTTTGCTACAATTACATAAAGACAGGGTAGTCGGCTACCCTCGGACTGCAGGGCACTTCCTGCAAATTTTCTTCATGGACCTGCGACGCCTATGCAACCTGCCAAGCGCCGTCTGCTCCTGGTGTCCTATACACTGATCAGCGCATGGATTGCGTGCTTTGCCCTCGTCAGTGCTACGACGCAGGCTGTTGCCCCCGACCATCCAAGTACGTGTGTCGACAGTGACCAGGGGAGCGGCGCACGTTATCGCATCTGTATGCCCGAATTCTGGAACCGTGATCTAATTGTCTACGCCCATTCCTATGTCAAGCCTGGCGAACCAGTCGCCGTCCCAGAGGCGCAACTCACCATCGGCGGGGTGTCGATCGCGGAGGTCGTCACCGCCTGGGGATATGCCTTTGCCGTCTCCAGTTATCGCCGCAACGGTCTTGCCATCTTGGAAGGGGTGGACGATCTGGTCGAGTTGGTCTCCATTTTCAGCGAACAGTATGGGGAACCCGATCGTGTCATCCTTGTCGGCGCCTCGGAGGGAGGGGCGATCACGGTGCTCGGCGTCGAACGCCATCCAGATGTATTTGATGGCGGGCGGGCCCTGTGTGGTCCCAACGGCGATTTTCAGCGACAGATCGACTACTTCACCGGCTTCCGTGCCGTGTTCGACTCCTTTTTTCAGGCGTAATCAAAGGAACGCCAGATCTCCATCCCCGTCGATCTGGTCACTGTGTGGGAGACATTTTACTATACCGAGACAGTGAAGCTGCTTCTGCTCGGCACAACTTCAGCCATCACCGTCAACCAGGTGATATCATCTGCAGGTAACCTCGACAACCAAGCTGCGGTCGATGGTCGAACGTTTCCTACCCGTGATCGAGAACCATCCAGCCAGTGCGGAGTCAGATCAACGAAACGCTGGACAGGTTGTGACCTGCGCTCGGCATATTGCTCCTTGCGATGTGGGGAGGGGAGGAGCGATTCGTCAGCCCTCAGGAGAGGGAGGGCCTGCGTTGCGCCGGCTCTCCCTGTCTTGATTCGAATACGATAGGTGAGTGCAGATCACCCCATGTTGCCGGCTACGATATCGGCGATCTCGTCAGGGTGGCGGGCAACTTTGGCACCAGCACGTGTCAACGCAGCGATCTTCTCTTCCGCTGTGCCCTCTCCGCCGGAGATAATGGCGCCGGCATGCCCCATGCGCCGGCCGGGCGGTGCCGTCTGCCCGGCGATGAAGCCGGTCACAGGCTTGGTCATCTTGCTGCCGATGTACTCAGCAGCCTTCTGCTCGTCCGTACCGCCGATCTCACCGATCAGGATGACCTGTTCGGTGTTCGGGTCTTCCTGGAACATCTGCAAGACGTCCAGGAAGGAGGTACCATTGATCGGGTCACCGCCGATGCCGACTGCAGTCGTCTGTCCAATCCCGCGCGCAGTGAGGGCGTAGACGACCTCGTAGGTCAGGGTGCCGGAGCGGCTGACCAGCCCCACGTTGCCCTTGGTCATAATGTGGCCGGGGATAATACCGACCTTGGCCTCGCCGGGCGTGATCAAGCCGGGGCAGTTGGGGCCGATGAGGCGGGTGTGGGTGCCATCCAAGTAGGCGCGCACTTGCACCATATCAAGCACCGGGATGCCCTCGGTGATACAGACCACCAGGTCCACGCCGGCATCGGCTGCCTCGATCATGGCATCAGCGGCAAAGCGCGCCGGCACAAAGATAATGCTTGTGTTGGCACCGGTCGCATCGACGGCCTCATGGACGGTATCAAAAACTGGGACGTTGCCGAATGCCCACTCGCCCCCTTTGCCCGGCGTCACGCCGGCCACGACGGGCGTGCCGTAGTCGATCATCTGCTTGGTATGGAACGCGCCCTCGCGCCCGGTGATGCCCTGCACGACCAGACGGGTTTCCTTGCCGACCAGAATGCTCATTTCAACTCTCCTTTGGCGGCGGCCACGGCCTTCTCGGCTGCATCAGCCAGGCTTGTGGCAGTGATCAGATTGGCCTCGGCCAGGATGCGCCGGCCTTCTTCCTCATTGGTGCCAACGAGGCGCACAACAAACGGCACCTTGACGTCGAGCGTATGGATCGCAGCCAGCACGCCGCGAGCCACCTCGTCGCACCGGGTGATGCCGCCGAAAATATTGATGAGAACAGCCTTGACGCGCTTGTCGCCGAGGATAATGCGCAGCGCGGCTGCCACCTTGTCAGATTGTGCGCCGCCGCCGATATCCAGGAAGTTGGCTGGTTCGCCACCGTACAGTTTGACAATGTCCATGGTGGCCATTGCCAGGCCGGCGCCGTTGACCATGCAGCCAATTTCGCCGTCCAGATGGATGTAGCTCAGGCCGTAGCGATGCGCCTCGCGCTCGCTGACGTCCTCCTCGTCTGGGTCGCGCAATTCAACCAGCTCGGGGTGGCGATAGAGCGCGTTGTCGTCCACTGCTATCTTGCCGTCCAGCGCCATCAACTTATCATCGCCGGTGATGACCAGCGGGTTGATTTCAGCCAAGCTGGCGTCTGTGTTCAGGAAGACCTGGTAGAGGCTCTGTGCGATCTTGATAAACGCGGCTGTATGCTCCTTGGGCAGGCCGATGCCGTCGGCCAGATAGCGCGCCAGGTGTGGTTTAAGGCCCAGGAACGGATGCGCTGCAATCTTGACGATTTTGTCGGGCATCGTGGCAGCGACCTGCTCGATGTCCACACCGCCCTCGCTGCTTGCCATGAGCACGACACGCCGGCTTGCGCGATCGAGCACTGCACCGAGATAGATCTCCTTGCGGATATCCGCTGCCGGATCGACGAGCACCTTCTTCACTGTCAAGCCCTTGATATTCATGCCCAGAATCTCGTCGGCGCGCTGCTCTGCTTCGCTGGGGGTCTTGGCCAGTTTGATGCCGCCCGCCTTACCGCGGCCACCAACCAGCACCTGCGACTTGATCACAACCGGACCGCCAAGGCGGACGGCAATATCGCGCGCCTCGGCGGGTGTATCGGCGACTTCACCGATCGGCACGGGAATTCCGTGTTGGGCAAAAACTCGCTTGGATTGATATTCATGTAGATTCAAGCTGGAACCTCCTGACGACTGGCTCAGCGTGTGAGCGCGGTTCGGTTGTTTGACATGGTGGCAGGCCGGTAAGAGCCGGTCGAAGAGTCACTCGCGTCGCGATGCGTGTGATTCCAGAAGACAGTGACTGACCCCTAGTGAGTTCGTCATTCACTGCTGGCATTATAGTCTTCGTCTGGTGGAGATGACAAAAACAGTGCTCAAAAGTGGGTACGGAATGGGCGAAAGAACAGTGAAAGACAATTCGAGCACAGCGGCTACTCTGCGCCACTCCATGGCAGGCTTTGGCTAGCGGGCGGATGCCCCGTATAATTTTGGATTGTGCGAAGGCATATGAGACTATGAGTCAACAACGATACCACTTCTGTCCGCTATGCGGGCATACGCTGGAAGATCGCCCCTTTGAAGGCAAAA
>CAIRNL010000459.1 GCA_903879975.1 uncultured Chloroflexota bacterium
CCCAGCCCGGCCAGTTCCTGCACCATCTGCGCGCCGGTGACGCCCATCATGGTGCGGCCGCGCGTGTCGTAGCTCATGGTCGCGCAGATAGGCAGGTCGGGCGCAACCGAGCGCGCGCCTTCCACGGCGGCCTTCACCTCGTCGAGGTCGCTCATAGTTTCGACCCACAAGATGTCGACGCCGCCCTCGACCAGGCCGCGCGCCTGCTCGGCGAAGGCATCCCGGCACTCTTCGTAGGTCATGTTGCCCATGGGTACGAGCAACTCGCCTGTCGGCCCCATGGAGCCGGCCACGAGCACGGGATGATCCGCTGCGTCGGCGACGGCCCGGGCATTTTGGGCGGCGGCACGGTTCAATTCGACAACGCGGTCCTGCATGTTGTGTAGCTTCAGGCGATAGCCTGTGCCACCGAACGAGTTGGTCAGGATGACATTTGAGCCGGCGTCCACATAAGCCTTGTGCACGTCCTGAACGCGTTCGGGCGCTTCCACATTCCATGCCTCGGGGCTGCCACCGGAAACAAGCCCGCGCGCAAAGAGTTCAGTGCCCATCGCTCCGTCAAGCAACAGGACCGATTCACCCTGCAATTGTTCTAGCAATTTATTCATGTTCGTCTTTCCTGCGAATCTTGAGTCTTGTCTCTCTACGCCCACATCGCGAGGATCGGCGCGTTGAACGACGAGCATGCAATATGGGATTTACTGGTCGCTAGAATGGCTGCTGATGTCGCTAGCCTTCACGAGTCGCGAGTCATGAGTCATGGGTCATGGGTCATTCGTGGCTTGTGGCGCATGAATGATAGCTTAGCGAGTGATTGAAACCAGGATTGGCGGGCGCTGCCGTTGGCGAGAGGGCGAACCTGCGCAATTCTGGTTTCTATCGACCTTTCCTTTAGATGCTACGCTCGGACTCCTTTACGAATCTTCATAAACTTCTTGGCGGTGTCCACGGCGACGGCGGCATCGCGGCAGTAGGCATCCGCCTCGATGGCCTCGGCAAAGGCATCGTTGAGCGGGGCGCCGCCGACCAGCACGATGATATTCTTGCGGATGCCCTTCTCCTTGAGTGCATCGATGACGACCTTCATGTAGGGCATGGTCGTCGTGAGCAATGCGCTCATCCCCAGGATGTCAGGGTTGTGTTTCTCGATGGCATCCAGGTAGCTATCGACCGAGTTGTTGATGCCCAGGTCGAAGACCTCGAAGCCGGCGCCTTCCATCATCATCGTCACCAAGTTTTTGCCGATGTCGTGAATATCGCCTTTGACCGTGCCGATGACCATACTGCCGATCTTCTCAGCGCCGGTCTCGGCCAACAGCGGACGCAGGATGGACATACCCGCCTTCATCGCCTTGGCCGCCATGAGAACCTCGGGCACGAAGAGGATCCCATCGCGGAAGTCATTGCCGACGATCTCCATGCCGGCCACCAGTCCATTCGTCAGCACTTCGTACGGCTGCTGGCCGCGGCCCAGCGCCTCGTGCACTTCCTCCTCGATCTCAGCGGCAAGACCGTCGTAGAGGTCTTCCTTCATCAACTCGTACAGGTCATCGAGCGACAGTTCGGAGAGGATAATTTCTTCTTCACTCATGGTTGGGTCTCCAGTTCAGCGATTGCGAATCCGGCGGCGGGGCGCGGCGGATTCCGCCACGGCCATGGGCGCCGGTAGAATGTCGGCCAGGTGCGGGTAGGGGTCGCTGGCATGTGGGATGTGGATGGCGCCGACAAATTCATCCTGAAAATCTTGAGCAACGGCTGTCTCCACGTAGCGCACGGCATGGGCCAGTTCCTGTGCCTCGCGGCGCTTGCTGCGGTTGAGCAGAGCGATGCGGGCGCCATCGCCGGCAGCGTTGCCCACTGCGACAATCTGTTGCGGATCGCAGTCAGGAATCAAGCCCAGCACCAAAGCGTAGAGCGGATCGATATAGCTGCCAAAGGCCCCCGCGAGCACGATGCGTTCGACGGACTCGATGCCGGCGCGTTTCATGAGCACCTTGGTGCCGGCATAGAGTGCGGCCTTAGCCAGCTGGATATTGCGCACGTCATCCTGCGTCACATAGAGCGGCTGGCCATTGGCCGTCTGTTCAGGTGTGGCGAGGATGTAGGCGCCACGCCGGCCTTCCCACACCAGGCGGTCGCCGGTATAGGCGGGATAAAAGCGGCCATCGGGCTGAAGGATACCAGCCAGGAAGAGTTCGGCAACCACCTCGATAATGCCTGAGCCGCAGATACCGGCAGCCAGGTACTCCGGCTTCCCAGCGAGGGTGGACGGCGCCTTCACATCCCAATCGTTCGACCA